>CADCRH010000128.1 GCA_902803805.1 uncultured Ruminococcus sp. | reverse complement strand
TAGAAAGATTATACCACATTCATTTTAAAAAGTAAACCTCAATGTAATAAAAAATTCAAAAAAACAGGAAGGAATTTTTAGTAAAATTTAAATACTTTGTTTGGAAACTATAAAAAATGACCGCTTAATGTACAAGGATGATACATTAAGCGGCTTGTTTTTTTGAATCAATTGTTACGCACCTGAATTATTTTGCATATTCTATGGCGCGGCTTTCGCGAATGATGTTGACCTTGATCTGACCGGGATATTCGACTTCTTCTTCGATTTTTTTGCAAATATCACGGGCAAGCAGCACCATTGCGTCGTCCTTGATGATCTCTGGTTTGACGATAATGCGGATCTCGCGTCCTGCCTGGATCGCAAAGCAGCGTTCCACGCCGTTGAACGACGAAGCCACTTCTTCCAGTTTTTCAAGACGTTTGATGTAGTTTTCGAGATTCTCGCGTCTTGCGCCGGGACGGGCAGCCGAGATAGCGTCTGCGGCTTGTACAAGGCAGGCGATAATGGTTTTGGCTTCCACATCGCCGTGGTGAGCGTGAATGGCGTGAACAACAATTTCGCTCTCCTTGTATTTACGGGCAACGTCAACACCGATCTCGATATGTGAGCCTTCAATTTCGTGGTCAAGCGCTTTGCCGATGTCGTGCAGCAGTCCGGCACGTCTTGCCATTGTCGGTTCAAGACCGAGTTCCGATGCCATAATTCCTGCGAGATACGCTACTTCGAGAGAGTGGTCGAGAACGTTCTGACCATAGCTGGTACGGAAATGAAGTCTGCCGAGCAGCTTGACAAGTTCGGGGTGAATACCGTTAATGCCTGCTTCGATAATGGCACGTTCACCCTCGGATTTCACCGTCTGCTCTACCTCGCGGCGCGCCTTTTCGTACATTTCTTCGATTCTTGCCGGATGAATACGTCCGTCTGCGATCAGCTTTTCAAGCGTAACCTTTGCGATCTCACGCTTGACAGGCTCGAAGCACGAAAGGGTGATGGCTTCGGGCGTATCGTCAATGATCAGGTCAACGCCTGTGAGCGTTTCGATGGCACGGATATTGCGTCCCTCACGTCCGATAATTCTGCCCTTCATTTCGTCATTCGGGAGCGGAACAACGGAAACGGTCGATTCGCTTACGTGGTCGGCAGCGACACGCTGAATTGCCAAAGAGATGATCTCTCTTGCCTTTTTTTCGGATTCCTCACGTGTTTTCTGCTCGAAATCCATAATTCTGACAGCTTTTTCGTGAACAAGCTCATTGTCAAGGCTGTTAATAATATATGCCTTTGCCTGCTCGGAGGTAAGACCCGAAATTTTTTCAAGCATTTCAAACTGACTCTGCTTGATTTTTTCGGCTTCCTCCAGTCTGCTGTCGGCGGCTTTGTCTTTACGGAGAACAGATTCCTCTTTTTTCTCCAGACTCTCCAGTTTTTTCTCGACAGATTCCTCTTTTTGCTGAATTCGTCTTTCCTGACGCTGAATTTCCTTTCGTCTGTCGGAAATTTCACGCTCGGCGTCGGTAATCAGCTTGTGAGCTTCATCCTTACCCTCGATGACCGCCTCTTTTTTGGTCGCTTCGGCGGTACGCTGTGCTTCTTCGGTGATTCGTTTGGCTTCCAACTCGGCAGAACCTATTTTTTCCTCTCCGACCTTTTTTCGGTACTGTATTCCTGCAAAGAAGCCGGCAAAAATACCGATTGCCAGAGAAAGAATGATAAGAACGATTGCCAGTACGGGATTCATTTGATTTGACACCTCCTAAACGGTTTTTAATTCCGGTATTTTGGTTGTACAGACCGGTTTTCAAGTCCATAAAAATCAGCTCAAAGGTGCCGTATAATTTTTATTCAATTTTGTACCGTATCTCATTCGGGCATAAAAATACCGCAGAAAACCCCCTTTGTTCACAGCCTTGCGGCTTGGGAAAGTGTTGTTACTTTTATTATTTTGTATTTATAAAAAAAGTACACAGTAAAATCAAAAATAAAAATATTCATACGACATTTTGAGATGAAAAAATCGGTAAACAGGCAAGACCTGCTTCAAAAACAGAAAATCCTGTCCAACATATATTGTATAACGTTTATAACCATATTGTCAAGATTTTTATATTGCCAACGCAAAATTTTATTGATAATTCAGGATTTTCCGATTTTCGTATCGGTGTAGTAGTGGAACAGGATCTCCCGATAATCCGCGCCCTGCTGTGCCATATAGTCGGCGCCGTACTGACTGAGACCCACGCCATGCCCGTAGCCTAGTACGGTAAAGGTGAACACACCATCGCTGTGTGTGATGCTGAAGCCGGCACTGCGCAGAGAAAATAATTCCCGAATGTCCGTTCCCGAAAAGGTTTTGCTGCCGATGACGACAGATTTGACAGTACCTGCTTTGGTGCGTTCGGTTTTTCCCGTCCATTGGTCGGCGCTGCCCGAAAGATTTGCAGATTTGTTGAGAGAAAGAATTTTTTCTTTGAATTCGCTATCGGAAATTTCGTATTCGGTTCTGTACCCCGGTGCCAGCTTATCGCCGGGGCTGGGAACGGACACCAGATGGCTGTCATCATTGCCAAATACTTCTTTTGCGTTTTCCGTTTCGCCGTTGGAGATGGCGTGATAGACTGCATCAATATAGCTCCCGTTGCTGTCGGTCAGTACTTCTCCGAACACTTCATCAACAACAGCGGTGATTTTTTCCTTGCTGTCATCATAAAAGCTGCCCCATTTTTCTTGCAGCATTTCATCACTTAAATAATATTCACCTTTTGACAGGTCTGCTTTAAAATCCGCACCATTCAGGTCTTTGTCGGGATTGGTTTTCTGTTGTTCGCGCAGTCGGCAGAAATGCGTATAACACGCAACGCACTGCGCTTTTAGTGCTTCGGTTTCAAACGACGGCGGCATTTCGTAGGCAACGGCGCCGATACAGAAAGTTCTGTCGTCAACCTCAACGATCTGATCGGCGGAGGTGTCAAGAATTCTGAAAATCTCCGTCTTATCCGATCGGTTGGCGTTTGCAGATGGTTTCGTGTTTTCGGCAGGCGCTTCCGGGCTTGTCGGCGGTTCTTTGCCGTTTGGCTTCAAAGCGCTTCTGGCAGTACCGAGCGACAAAAAAGGCAGCGCCGCCATTATCAGGAATGCGGTAACAAACAGCAGTATTTTTTTCTTCATTGTTCAACCCTCTTGATGAAAATATACACTTTGATTCCGTTAATATTGAATATTTATGCAAATGAAATTTCTTACTGTCAAAATTGCACATATCGGAACAAAAACAGGCGGTTTTTTGAATAAAAGCTGTCATCTATGAATTTTTTAATTCATTATTATTCAAAAATAAACATTAATCAAAGACGGATAGGGATTATTTTCGGATAAATAGATAAATTTTTGTACAAATCGCCTGATTTCTTGACACCGGACACGAAAAAAGCTAAAATATGACTATGAATAAAAATTAATGAAATGAGGTATGAAAAAATGACTCTTGACGCAACTGCATACAATGAAAGACTTTCGGAACTGTGTGACGAGTATCGTCAGCATAACGGCTTCAACAGTCAGGACTATCAAACCTATGGCGTTAAGAGAGGTTTGCGTAATCCTGACGGAACGGGCGTAATGGCGGGTCTTACCAATATATGCAACGTTCACGGATTTATGATGGCTGACGGCGAGCGCATTCCCGATGAAGGAAAGCTGACCTACAGGGGGATTGATGTTAACGATATTGTCAATGCCTGTATCGAGGAAGACCGTTTCGGTTTTGAAGAAACAGCGTGGCTGCTCCTGTTCGGCAGTCTGCCGACAGAGGCGCGCCTGAACCGTTTTAAAGATACACTGGGTCACTTCCGTGAGCTGCCGCTGAATTTTGCGGAAGATATGATACTGAAAAATCCGTCCAAAGACGTAATGAATAAGCTGTCCCGTTCGGTTCTGGCACTGTATTCCCTTGACCCCAATCCCGATGACACCTCTCTTGAAAACTTAATGCGTCAGTCCATTCAGCTGATTGCTTCGCTTCCCACGATTATGACTTATGCTTATCAGGTAAAGCGCAGAGCCTTTGACAAGCAGAGTATGTTTTTCCACCCCGTTGACCTGAAACTTTCCACCAGTGAATCCATTCTCCGCGCACTGCGCCCCGATATGAAATTCACGGATTCCGAAGCAAAGCTTCTCGACCTCTGTATGATCCTTCACGCAGAGCACGGCGGCGGCAACAACTCAACCTTTACCACCAGAGTGCTGTCCTCGTCGGGCACCGATACCTATTCGGCAATTGCAGGTGCGATCGGCGCGCTGAAAGGTCCCCGTCACGGCGGCGCCAATCTTCGTGTGCGTCATATGATGAACGAACTGAAAGAAAATGTTTCCGACTGGAACGATGAAGACGAGATCTATAATTTCCTCGCGTCGATCATCCGCAAGGAGCACGGTGACGGTTCGGGTCTTATCTACGGATTCGGTCACGCGGTTTACACGCTTTCCGACCCCCGTGCGGTCATTCTGAAGAAAACGGCGGGAAAAATTGCCGAAGAAAAAAATATGGTACCCGAATTCAACCTTTACAAAAGCGTGGAAAAGCTCACCCCGTCTGTACTTTCCGAAATCAAGGGCAGTTCTAAGGTCATCTGTTCCAATGTTGACTTTTACTCCGGATTTGTGTATGATATGCTTGGTATCCCCGGCGACCTGTTTACACCGCTCTTTGCGGTTTCAAGAATTGCGGGTTGGTCCGCTCACCGTATCGAAGAAGTGATCTACGGTGGCAGGATCATTCGTCCGGCTTACCGTTCAATGGTGAACAACAAAAAATATACCCCTATTTCGGAACGTAACGCATAAGGCAGGAGTTTCGCCCTTTGTGTACGCTCTGTACCAACAAAACACAAAGGAGTGCTTTTATTAATGAAACTCAGAAACCTATGTATTCCTACGATATTGCTTACCATTATCGGCGGTGCCGCCAAGATCTGCGACACCGTATTCAATGTTCACGGCGAGGGATTTTTATTTGATTCGGAGATCTGCAACAGTGTCTTTGTCGGTTCGCTTCTGCTGATCTTGTTCATCGGCTGGATTCTGAGCCTTGCCGACAGAAAGAAGCAATTCAATGCCGTGCCGCTCAAGGACGGTGTCAGCGGATTTTTCGGCTTTATTGCGTCCGTTACGGTGCTGGCAGGCGGCGTCCTTTCCATACTGCGGCTGGGCGAAGCCAACACCAATGCTTTTGCGGTCGTGAGCTGTATTATGGCGCTGCTGGGCGGCGGTATCCTTTTGTTTGAAGCCTGTATTTCGTTTACCGGTCAGAACGGTATGCAGAAAGTGCCTGTTCTGTCCCTGACGGTTCCGATCTACCTTTGCACAAGATTTATCACGCTGTTTTCGCAATATACCGAAAAGTCGATTCTGGCAACGGAAATGTTCGATATTGTTTCGGCAGCGCTGCTGCTGCTGTTTTTCCTGTATCAGTCAATGTTTTTTGCAGGGATCAACAACAGTGCAGCCGTCAGAAAAATGACAGTTTACGGCGCGGCATATATTATGTGCGGTCTGATCGTTTCGGTCGATCTGCTCATCAAAATGACCTATCCCGTTATTGTTTCCAATGTTGACACGGAAATCGTTGAGCCGACAGTGCCGAACATCCTGTTATGCGTTGGTGACATTGCCCTTTGCGGTTATGCGGCATTCTTTATTAAGGACGCACTGAAAAGCGCGGCGCAGACAATGAAAGAGCCGGACGAGGATGATGACGAGGAAATTCCTGCTCTGTTGACGGACAGCTCTGATGAAGCACCGATCATCAAATCGGAGAAAGACACCGAACCTGCCGAATCCGAAACAGCGGAACAGGTTGACATCGGTACAGACACTTCGAGTACTTTTGAACCGGAGGAAGAAAAGCAGCCCGAAGAAACCGAACCGCCCAAAGAAGAACCGAATGTTCCCCTCAATGTCAAGCCTGTTGTCGCTATGCCGATAGATGACTACGAGATCGAGGACGACGAAAACGAATAACCATCAGCCGCAGTTTGGAACTGCGGCTTTTCTGTTTTTGTCTGCTTTATTGTCCGATTTGTTGTACTCATTGACCGCCGAGCAGAATAATTAAAAAATTTTTGTTAAAATTTATACAAACACTTGTAATTTAAGGAAAAATGCTATAAAATATAGTTAGTAAAAATATTAGGAGGTAATTTTCCAATGTCAGTTAAAGTTGCTATTAATGGTTTTGGCCGTATCGGTCGTCTTGCATTCAGACAGATGTTTGGTGCAGAGGGTTATGAGGTTGTTGCAATCAACGATCTTACAAAGCCTTCAATGCTTGCTCATCTTCTCAAGTATGATACAGCACAGGGCGGCTACACAGGCAAAATCGGTGAGAACCTTCACACTGTAAGCGCTGACGACGAGGCAGGCACGATTACAGTTGACGGCAAAACACTCCAGATCTATGCAAAGGCTAATGCTGCTGAACTTCCCTGGGGCGAGATCGGTGTTGACGTTGTTCTCGAATGCACAGGTTTCTACTGCTCAAAAGAAAAGTCAATGGCACACATCAACGCTGGTGCTAAGAAGGTTGTTATTTCTG
>CADCRH010000127.1 GCA_902803805.1 uncultured Ruminococcus sp. | reverse complement strand
TTGTTGAGCTTTTTTGTCAGGTTGATGTTTGCTCCAAAAATATCGGCGTTATTCTTCCGTTGATCGATATATCATAAAAATCCTTGCGCTGCATATTGATCTTCCTTTCAAAAAATCCCTGTCAAAGTCTGAGCTTTGACAGGGATTTTTACCATTTTGTTACAGTATGTATTACTTTCCGAGGAATGCCGCACCGATGATACCTGCATCGTTGCCGAGCTGTGCCATACAAACTTTTGTCTGACGATCGTTATGCTTTGTATAACGTTCTGTTTCTACGATCTTCTTGAGCGGTTCAAGGATCGTGTCACCCTCACGGCTGATACCGCCGCCGATACAAAGAACTTCCGGCTGGAAAATATTAATAACGTTAACGATACCGCAGCCGAGGTAGCTGATGTAAGCGTCAATAATTGCCTTACCGATCGGGCAACCCTGACGCATTGCGTCAAATGCAGTACGACCCGTGATTTTGTTCATATCGTTGTCGATGATCTGATTCAGAATCGAATTGGCATTGTACGGAGCAGAAACCGCTTCTCTTGTCATATTGATAAGACCCGTTGCCGAGGAGTATGCTTCCCAACAGCCTTTTCTGCCGCAGGAACACTGTCTGCCGCCGTGCTGGATTACCATATGACCAATTTCCGCACCGGCATAGTTAGAGCCGCTGTAAATCATACCGTCAACAATAATTCCGCCGCCTACACCCGTACCGAGTGTGATAACAACAGCGTCGTTTGCGTCCTTAGCCGCACCTACCAGGAATTCGCCGTAAGCCGCAGCATTAGCATCGTTTTCAACAAATATATCAATGCCAAGACGCTCCTGCATCATATCAACGATTGCCCAGTTGTGGAAATTGAAATTGTTAGCAAACTCAATCACACCCGTCGCACCGTTTACCGCACCGGGCGCACCGATACCGATAAATCTGATATCGTCTTTGGTGAGGTTTGCACTTTCCAAAGCTTTCAGAGCAACAGCCGCCATATCATCGCAAATCTCTTCCGGTGTACGCGGTGCATTTGTCTTACAGCTTGCCTTTACGATAATTGTTCCGTTTTCGTCAACGACACCTGCAACGATATTGGTGCCGCCGAGGTCTATACCCAGATAATACATAAATTAAATATCCTCCCATAGAAATAAATTCATTAATTCTATTATATCATATTGCACAATTTTTTGAAAGCGAAATTAAAAAATTTTCAAAATTCGTTATTTTATATAATTATCAACACATTTTAATAGTAATGTTAACTAAATTCTCTTAATTTTGATTTTCCCATTAAGAAATCCAAGTCATCCATCCTCATTTTGCTTTCGTCATTGTCATTTCTTACGGTTCCCCGCAGGGTAATTATGAATTATGCATTATGAATTATGAATTTATTTATGGTATTTTCCGTTGTTGGAAATTTGGAAGGAACGGTAGATCTGTTCGCAGAGCATTACACGGGCGAGCTGATGGGGAAATGTCATCTGTGACATTGACATACGGACGGAGGACAGCGCTTTGACTTGTTCCGAAAGTCCCCACGAACCGCCTATAATGAAAGTCAGACTGCTGACCCCGTCAAGGGCAAAATCGGATATTTCTTCGGCAAGCTTTTCGGAGCTTCGCTGTTTGCCTTCAATGCACATAGCGATCACTTTTGAGCCTTTCGGAATTTTGGCAACAATGTGCTCTCCCTCTTTGGTGATCGTATGATCGATCATTGCTTGTGAGGGATTATCGGAAATCTTTTCCTCATCCACTTCGATAATGGAAAAATGACAAAATGCTTTCATCCGTTTTGAATATTCCGCACAGGCATCACGCCAATATTTTTCTTTCAGCTTTCCCACACAAATGATCGTTACAGTAATCATAAAATCTCCAAAATGATTGATATAATTTTTAATAAAGAATCGAACCCGAAGAATTTGCCACGGGAGCAACCGTCAGCATAAAATCAATATTTTTCTTCATACCGTTCTGGTGCAGCGTACAAAGAGAGGTTTGCAGTGCAAGGTCGGGCATATTGTTCTCACGGCTCAGATGTGCCAGAAGAATCCGTGTCGTACCGCTTCTAACAAGCTCGGCTGCCTGTGCGGCGGCCGTTTCGTTGGAAAGGTGTCCGATGTCGGACAAGATCCGTTTTTTGAGTATGTATGGGTATGCTCCGCACTGAAGCATACCGACATCGTGATTGGACTCCAATACGACCGTGTCACAGCCGCTCAGAGCGTTTTTTATTTCAGATGACAAATAACCCGTATCAGTTGCAAAAGCCGTTCTGCGTCCGTTCTCGCTCTCGACAACGTACCCGTAACCTTCACGGCAGTCGTGAGAGATTCGGAACGGCACAATATTCATTCCTGCGGCAGTGATTCCCTTGCTGTCAATTGGTGCAATATCCACTTTGCTGTTGATGAGTTCTTTTTCTTCCAGTGCCTCGATCGTGCCAACGGACGAAAAAACCTTTATCTTATGTCTTGACGCCAAAACACGAAGTCCCTGTACGTGGTCGATATGTTCGTGTGTAATGAAGATTGCCTTTACACTTTTTATATCAAGGTCATTTTCTTTGAGTGCGTTCTCGATCTGCTTGGCACTTCTTCCGACATCAATTAAAATTCCGCTCTGAGCAGAACCGATATAATAGCTGTTTCCCGAACTTCCGCTGAACAGCGGACATAATCTTGTCATAATGCTTCTTTCCTTCAAAAAGAATAATAGAATGCGGAAACCCGAAAACTTCCGTTATTGACGGTATTTTCGTGTTTCCGCAAAGACGATCGCATACGATTATGCAGTATGAACAATGGGGTCATCGGAGTAAACACGTCTTATATCTGCTCCGAGTGCCGCAAATTTGTCAACAACTTCTTCATAGCCTCGCTCAATATGATGAATGTCCTCGATATACGTTGTACCGCTTGCCGCAAGCGCTGCTATGATCATCGCCGCACCGGCACGCAAGTCAGTTGCCTTTACAGGTGCCCCGATCAGTTCCTTGACACCTTCAATGACCGCAATTTTGCCGTCAACCGAAATGGCAGCACCCATTCTTTTCAGCTCGTCAACATAACGGAAACGATTATCCCATACAGCCTCATTCACGATACTTGTACCGTCAGCAATTGACAGCAATGCGGCGATCTGCGGCTGCATATCCGTAGGAAATCCGGGGTGCGGCATTGTTTTGACATTACAGCGGTGAAGTGATCCGTTTCTTCTGATACGGACGGAATCTTCGTACTCGTCCACTTCAACACCCATTTCACGAAGCTTTGCCGTTATCGACTCCAGATGTTTTGTGATCACATTCTGCACCAATACATCTCCGCCTGTTGCTGCGGCAGCTACCATATATGTACCTGCCTCGATCTGGTCGGGAATGATGGAATATACTGTACCGGTCAAATGCTTTACACCGTTGATTTTAATAACGTCCGTGCCTGCGCCTCTTACGTCTGCTCCCATCGAATTCAGGAAGTTCGCAAGGTCAACGATATGCGGCTCTTTTGCTGCATTTTCGATAATTGTACGGCCTTCCGCCTTTACAGCCGCCAGCATAATATTAACAGTAGCACCGACAGAAACAACGTCAAGATAAATATGACCTCCTGTCAAGTGTTCAGCCTTTACATTGATCATACCGCCGACAACACTGTGCTCTGCACCGAGAACGCCAAAGCCTTTCAAATGCTGGTCAAGCGGTCTTACACCGAAATCACAGCCGCCGGGAAGTGCAACTTCCGCACGGGAGAATTTTCCGAGCAGCGCACCCATCAGATAACTGGAAGCTCTCATATGACGAACAAGGTCATAGGTCGCAATGGGGGTACGGATATAGGTCGGGTCAATTTCAAGAGTGGATTTATTGATACGGTTAACCCTTGCACCCATCTGATGAAGTATCGTCGCCATAAGGTTAACGTCCATAATATTCGGTATGTTTTCGATACGACATACGCCGTCGGCAAGAATAACACCGGGGAGAATCGCAACAGCAGCGTTTTTCGCACCGCTGATCTGCACTTTGCCGTGAAGCTTTTTACCGCCGTTAACAACGATTTTTTCCAAAACAAACACTCCTCATAATTCTGTTGTATGAGTTCATAATAATGACAAAATCATTTATGAAATAGATAATAGTATAACATAAACGGCTTTCGCCGTGATAATCATAAGCCTTGTGATTGAATTAACTGTGAAAACTATACCAAAATCACCGGTAAAATTAATGCAAAAAATAAAATTCAATCTTGTGTTATCATAATACAAAGAAAGCTAATTGTCAATAAGAAAATTATCATTATAACATAATTATCACAGAAATATTTTTTTAAAGAATAATTTAGTATGCTTTGACGAATCGTCCGACCGTTATTCTGCCGAATAAAACTCATACAATGCACGGTATGTTTCATAAACATCAAGCTTTGAAACGACCTCAAACGGAGCGTGCATTGAAAGTACAGGAACACCCAGATCGACAACATCTGCATTGAGATTGGCAACGAATTTTGCAATGGTTCCGCCGCCGCCGCCGTCAACCTTTCCCAGTTCGCCCGTCTGCCACAGAACATCGGCACTGTCAAGAATATTTCTGATTTTCGCCATATACTCCGCCGAAGCGTCGGAGGTACTGTATTTTCCGCCGCTGCCTGTATATTTTGTGATCACGGCACCCTGATTGATATAAGAGGAATTATTCGACTCGAAAGCTGCGGCATAAGTCGGGTCAAAAGCGGCATTCACATCTGCCGAAAGACACGTACTTTTTGCCATCACGTGACGAACCTCTTCTCCTTCGGCTTTGGCAAGGTCGGCAATAAAATCGATCATAAAGGTTGACTTCATACCCGTGTTGCCGTCGCTGCCGATCTCCTCACGGTCGGTCAGTACTGTAATGATCGTTTTTTCGGGTGTTTTCACGTCCAACGCCGCCATCAGTGCAGGATAAGCACAAACCCGGTCATCGTGACCGTAAGCACCTATCATACTCTTGTCGAAGCCTATATCTCTTGCCTTGAAAGCAGGAACCATTGTCAGATCTGCGGACCGGAAATCTTCCTCGGTAATCCCGTACTTTTCAAAGATAATGTTTAAAATATTGAGCTTAACGCTTTCGCTTTCCTCATCATTGTTAAACGGACGGCTGCCGATCAAAACATTCAGGTGTTCTCCCGTAAACGCCTTTGTCATCACCTTTGACATCTGGTCAACGGCAAGATGCGGCAAAAGGTCTGTAATGACAAAACAAGGCTCACTGTCCTTTTCACCGAGAGTGATCTCGACAATATCGCCGTTTTTGAGTGCGACAACACCGTGAAGTGCCAATGGCACCGTAGGCCATTGATATTTTTTAATACCGCCATAATAATGGGTTTTGAACATTGCAAGGTCATTGCTTTGATAGAGCGGATTGGGTTTGAGGTCAATTTTGGGAGAATCAATATGAGCGATACCCAGACGAACACCATTTTTGGTACCGTTCTTGCCAATCACTGCCAACATCACTGCCTTACCGCGGTTGTTGACATAAACCTTGTCACCGGCTTTGTATGTTTTCGTATAGTCAAATTCCTCAAAACCTGCTTTTTTCGCACGTTTGATCGCATAAGAAGCGGCTTCGCGCTCGGTCTTTGCCTTATCAAGAAATTTCTTGTAATCCTCACAGAAAGAATCAGCTTTTTTCAACTCCTCCTCTCCAACCTTAACAACACCGTTTTTCTTCTGCAAAAACAGCTTTTCTTTCAGTTGTTTGCTCTTGCTTTTTTCCTCATTCTTTTTTGACATAAAATACCATTCCTTTCTTCAGGACACAATATCCCAATTAATTTTATCAATTCTGTCAAACAAAATATTGATCATCCATATTCCTGTTGCTACTGTCAGCTTCATCGCCTGCGTTCCCCCGCAGGGCAATTATGAATTATGAATTAAAATACAGTTGGTGGTAAATGCTTTCGTTTTGGGTAACGAGCTTGCGATAGTTGTCGGTTTCGGGGAAGGGGACTTTTTTGAGTGTTTTGCCGTCGCTTGAATATTCGGGATTTTCCAGCCATTCATCAACGTTTCCGACGCCTGCGTTATAGGCACAAAGCATTGTTTCCTCGTCCTCGTACATCTCGGAAAGTATGGACAAAAGATGTACACCGTAATCAATATTGGTTCCCGGATTTTTCAGATCCTCGAAAGTATAGTCGTTGTCTGGCTTGTAATAGGTTTGAAGCCATAGAAAGGTGTCCTCCGTGATCTGCATCAGTCCGACGGCTCCGGCGTGTGATTCTGCGTCGGGGTTAAAGCTGCTTTCGGTCTTGATCAAACCGTATATCAATGCTTTTGAAACATTATATTTTTCGGATGCCTGCTCAACTTCATTCTTATACTTTACAGGATATGTAGAATACAGGTAATTGTTGTATGCCGTTTTCAGCACAAACGCACTTCCTATCACGATCACTACCACTATCGCGATACAGATGACAGCTTTAATTTGCTTTTTCATCGCACACCTCCTTTATAATGTTGCCAACCTGCTTTTTGACAGCTTCCGGAGATTTTGAACCGTCAATGATAAAATCCGCTCTTTGCGAATAATATGCTTCATCGTGCTGAGCATTCATACGAAGCCTTGCTTCACTCTCGGAAAGACCGTCGCGCCGAATGATCCTGTCAAGCCGTATTTCATCAGGCGCGGTAACGGCAATAATTTTGTGACAAAGACTGTCGCCGCCGCTTTCAAACAGCAAGGGGGCATCAAACAGGATAATATCGCATTTTTCGGATCGATACAATAAAATATATTCTTTTACACGCTCTATTATCCACGGATGAGTCACAGCATTGAGAAGCTGTGTCTGCTCCTTGGAGGAAAAAGCTCTGCTTGCCAGAAGCTTTCTGTTACAGCTTCCATCACTGTTTATTATATCATATCCGAAAAGTTTCGCAAGCCTTTTCAGACAATCCGAACCGACCGCAAGCGCTTCCCTTGCAACGGAATCGGCATCTATCACGGCAGTTTTAAACGGTAAAGCAGTGACAAAGCGCGCTACGGTACTTTTTCCTGCACCGGTCTGACCGGTCAATCCTATGATCTCGGTTTTCAAAGTTCTATCACCTCAAAGCCTGCCGCACGAATCATTCTGTTATACAGCGCAAGCCCCACACCCTGTTTTTCGGGACAATGCGCATATACAGTCTGAAATCCTCCCTCGTCCGCTTTGCGGAGAGAGGTAAACAATCTTCTTGCCTGCGTTTTGTAGTCGTCCGAGCGTCCGATATTAATACATTCACAAAGAATTTTTCCGTTTTCCTCCTCAT
The DNA here is from genome assembly GCA_902803805.1 of uncultured Ruminococcus sp. Taxonomy (GTDB): domain Bacteria; phylum Bacillota; class Clostridia; order Oscillospirales; family Acutalibacteraceae; genus UBA1213. The sequence continues at coordinate 28,046 of CADCRH010000127.1, read as the reverse complement.
AGCTCAAAACTGCGGTATTCTCTCCGCTGTGGCTGTTGACATATCGGAGAAACAGATCGCCATTTCCTTTCAGAAGAATCACATTGGCTTTCGGAGAATAATGTTTATACTTCATACCGGGACTGGCAGCTTTTTCACCCGATCTCAGCGGATTGATCACTGCGTCGTCTATGACTACCTCTCCTATCGCTTCTCTGAGCTGTTCCACAGTAATTCCTCCCGGTCTTAACAGTCGGGGCGGATTTACCGCAAGAGAAATAACAGTGGATTCCACACCTACATCACTTTCACCGCCGTCAATAATGGCATCGATCCTGCCGTTCATATCGTCAAATACGTGTTTGGCATTGGTGGGACTGGGGCTTCCCGAAAGATTCGCTGACGGTGCAGCAAGCGGCGAGGATTTCAATATAACTTCACGGGCAATGGGATTGGACGGCATTCTGACTGCTACTGTATCCAGTCCTCCGCTCACCTCGACAGGTACCTGATCGGATTTCGGCAATATCACGGTAAGCGGTCCTCCCCAGAATTTTTCGGCAAGAATTCTTGCCTTTTCGGGGAACTCCGACACCAGCATATCGATCTGCGACAGTTCCGCAATATGGACGATCAGCGGATTATCCATCGGTCTGCCTTTCGCTTGAAAGATTTTTGCAACGGCTTTTCCGTTGAGTGCGTCAGCGGCAAGTCCGTAAACCGTTTCGGTAGGAACGGCGACCAGACCACCGTTTCTGATAATTGCGGCGGCTTCGTCCGTCTGTTCCGCTGTAAGCATTACTGTTTTCATCTTCATCATTTCCTTTTAATATCTCAGATGACGATAGCTTTCATCGTCATTTTCGTCATTACTGCCGCCCTCTTTTTTCTCATCAAAACTGAGTTTATTTTCCGATTCCGTACCGACATAGAAAAATCCGCTTTCGCTTACTTCTCCAGTATAAAAATCGTCGGCTTCGTATTTCGGAGCGTCCTCCGGCATACTTCTGACATAAGGACGTTCATTGATTTTGTCGTCAAAGAAATAATTTTCCTCATTAAAGTGGTCTGTAAATTTTCCGTCATCCAGAGGCTCATCAGGCTCGGTTTTCACTTCCACCCGATAAAGACCGAGATGATAAAGAAGAACCTTTGTCAGCTTCACCAGGGTTTTTCTTAACAGCAATATCGTCACGGCAAAAAAGAAAAGCGCCGTTCCGAAAAAAGCAAACGTTGCCTGAACACCCGGCTTCTGAACGCTGTCCTCCACTTCGATCATATAAGGTAGAATCATATTGTTGATTCTTGCATAGTCCGTATTTTTCATCTCGTTGAACGGAAGAAGTCCTCCCTCCCCATCAAAATACGAATCATAATCGAAATCTTCTCCACATTTCAACAAAACCATACGGAACACATTTCTGTAAACATTATCATCCATCTTCGCAACCGTTGCATTATATTCCAGTCGGTAATAATTCCGATTACTTGTATAACGTATATACTGGTCCTCAAATGCTGCCGGATCGTAACCGTTAGTAGGCGAAAATGCCAGATATTTTCCGCTGTCAGTCTTAATGGCATAAAAATTATGTGTGCCTATCGTAAAACATATGGGCAAATCATTAATGGTACCGCTGATTTTTTCATTCTGTATAATGCCGTCATAATTGGTAACAATATCATATTTCAGATTATCGTTTGTATCACTTAAAATTCCGACGGCAATTTTTAAAGTATAGCAACAAACTAATGCCGAAAGTACTGCCATAATGATTTTTGCAATTTCCCATTTTGTGATTGATAAAAAACTACTTTTGAATATCATAATCGCTCCTCACCCGTTCTCAAGCTGTGCCGAACGCTCGGCAGTAATGATCGCATCGATGATCTCATCAATATTGCCGTTCAGTATATCGTCAATTTTATACAGAGTCAAGCCGATTCTATGGTCGGTCACTCTGCCCTGCGGATAATTATAAGTTCTGATACGTTCGCTCCTGTCGCCTGTGCCGACCTGCATTGAACGTTCTTTTGCAACCTCATTGTGTTGGCGTTCGCGCTCTGCTTCCAAAAGCCGTGATTTCAGTACCTTCATCGCTTTATCCTTATTTTTGTACTGGCTTCGTTCATCCTGACATTCAACGACCAGACCTGTAGGAAGATGCGTGATACGAATGGCGGACTCGGTTTTGTTGATATGCTGACCGCCTGCACCGCTGGAGCGGTAAGTATCGATTTTCAGGTCTGCCGGATTCAGATCAACTTCTACGTCCTCCGCTTCGGGCAGAACCGCCACCGTAACGGTCGAGGTATGTATTCTTCCCTGCGTTTCGGTTTCGGGAACACGCTGAACTCTGTGAACCCCGCTTTCGTATTTTAAACGGGAATAAGCACCCGCACCCGTCACCATAAAGCTGATTTCCTTATAACCTCCGAGTTCGGTTTCATTTGTGTTGATGATTTCCGTTTTATAACCGCGCTTCACCGCATACATACTGTACATTCGATAAAGCACCGCCGCAAACAGTGCTGCTTCTTCGCCGCCTGCACCGCCGCGGATCTCAACAATGACATTTCTTTCATCATTCGGGTCTTTCGGCAAAAGAAGGATTTTCAGCTCCGATGTCAGTCTTTCGATCGTTCCGCGAAGCGCCGCCAACTCTTCTGTCAGCATTTGTGTCAGCTCTTTGTCCGAGCCGCTTTCCTCCAAAAGTTCCTTAGTATCTTTCTCGTCAGCGAGAGCCTGCTGATACTCCTTATATTTCAGCGCCACAGGCTCAACCGCCTTATATTCCTTCATTGTTTCGGTATAGCGTTCGGGTGATGAGGTAACTACAGGGTCACACAGTTTTGCCGAAAGCTCCTCATAGCGTTCGGCAAAAATTTCAACCTTTTCAAACATAAAAAATTCTCCTTTTATACTGATCTCAAAAAGGATGATTGGCTAAAGTTCGTTACCTGATTCCTCACGTATCACTTTTCTTATATTTTTTTCTGCTCTCACACGGGGAAGCATCAGTTCGTGACCGCAGGAAATACAGCGGATTTTAAAATCCATCCCCACACGCAAAACACTGAACCGTTTATTATTGCTTCCGCAGGGATGGGGCTTTTTCATTTCTATTATATCACCTATACGAATATCCATCCATCATTTCCTCCCAATCATTGAATGGTCAAGCCTATTATAACATCTGCTGCCGCTTTTGACAATTTGAATCTTTTTTATTTTTATACATATTTTAAAATATTGACAAACAATCTGCCTTTTTTGCTCTTGCCGCCAATGTCGGAGATTTCAACTTTGCCTTTGCCGCGCATTGAAATTTTGTCGCCGCTTTTCATTTCTTTGGAAGGATCATCGCAGACAAGCCAGTTGACGGAAACTGCACCCTTTTTGATACATTCCGCCGCCTTTGTGCGCGACAGTCCGAAGCACTCCGCACATATGCAGTCAAGCCGCATTGCGCTGACATTAATACTGACAGCAGCCCGTTCGGGTCCGACAATTTCGGACAGCTCCGAGCGTTTCGGAAAAATACGGTAATGACCGATTTTTTTCAGGTTCAGTTCCACAAATTCCGCAACGGAAGTATGACAGAAAAACTGAAAGCTTCGAGAATTTTTAACAAGAATATCGCCGATTGTTTCACGCTTGATCCCCAGACCCATCAGAGAACCGAGAACATCACGGTGAGAGATAATGGCACTGCTGTCTGTCGGCTCTGCCGAATAAAGCACGATCGGGGCGCCGTTGTCCTCTGCATACTCCTCCGTACAAACACGGCAAAGTCGGCGTTCCGCGTCATCATAGCCGCCTGTAAAGCTGATAGAGCCGAAAAACTCATCAACGTGTGAAATCAAGGTTTGTTCGGCAGGGGTAAGAAATCCCGAATAAAGCGCAGAATATGTTTTTTCGCTTTTTCGCAGAAGGTCGTTTATTTTTCTTATCACTATCTTTTCGTCATCATTCAACGTATATTTTGCAGTAAAATCCATTTGATTCCTTCCTAACTGTTTGATTGCTTTCAGTATATCATATTCATTCCGTATTTTAAACAGCAAAAGTTATCTTAAAGAATTTCAATCTTTTGTACATTATTTCGCAAACAAATATTCACCAAAATTTTTAAATTCTTCATATTCACTTAAAAAATATTGGTTAGTATAGAGTTATCATTTAGTTTACAACTCTTTTTCATAATTTTTCTCTTTAATGTGCTATGCCCTCTGCCTTTTCAACAGGCGGAGGGCATAGCACATTAAGGAAATCTCTTTTTTCTTACAAAAATAAGTTTTTTGATATATCAGTCAAGAATTTGGGCAATCACGGCATTGGAAACAAGAAGGCCTTTTTCCGTCAGTGAAATATGCTCGTTACTCACTGTTACCAGACCGATTTTTTCCAAGGATTTCGCACGTTCAAAATATTTTTTCGGAATATCGGTATGAAAGCGTTCTTTGAAACGGCTGTTTTGAATGCCCTCGGAAAGCCTCAGACCAAGCAATATCCATTCCTCTGTATCGCCGCCTGTTCCGTCATCAACGGTTTTACCGGAATAAAAAGCGTCAAAGGAACGTTCATAATAAAATCTTTTGCCGTTGACAAACGAATGTGCTGAGGGTCCGAGTCCGAGATATTCTTCGTCGTGCCAATATTTTAAATTATGCCGGCTTTCAAAGCCCGGTTTTGAAAAATTGGAGATCTCATACTGATGAAAGCCGTATTCTGTGAGCTTCTCACAAGCAAACAGATACATCTCTGCCTGTTCATCGTCATTCGGAAGATTCAGTGACGAACGTATTTGACAATACGGAGTACCCTCCTCCACTTTCAGCAAATAGGCAGAAATATGCTGGACATTATGTTCGGCACAAAATTCTATCGAACGCATTAAACTGTCCTTTGTCTGCTGTGGAGTGGCTATCATCAGGTCAAGCGAAATATTGTCAAATCCTGCTGCCTGTGCTGATGTAATACAGCGGTCGGCTTGTCTGATGTCGTGTTGTCTGCTAAGCAAGTGAAGTTCATTATCATTTGCCGACTGTAAACCGATCGATATACGGTTAAAACCGTTTTTATGCAGCAGTTCAAAGTCAAAATCCTGCTTTGATGGATTGACTTCCACCGTTATTTCCGCATTGTCAAAACCGAAAAATTCTTCCGCCGCAGCTTTGACCGCCGACAGCCGCTTTGCCCCTATCAGGCTTGGTGTACCGCCTCCGAAATACACAGTGTCGGCTTTCCGGTTCAGCATTGTGCCGTAATGCTCAATGCTTTTGCATAAAGCATTAACATATCGATCGATACTTCTTTCATCGGCATTGACGGAGTAAAAATCACAGTACGGACATTTTCCCGCACAAAACGGAATATGCAGATACAGACCTGTCGGATGATTCATATTATCGCTTGGAATCCTTTCTGAGAATAATCATAATCTCGGCAAACAATGATAAAAGCGAAGCCGCAATCAGCGAAATATCAAATATCATAAATATCTTAAACGATGATTCAATATCTTCATAGCTAGGGTTATCATTCATAACGATGAAATTCACCAGACCGTCAAAGCTGCTTTCCGTATTAATGGTTGAGAGGGAATTGTCAAGCAAAAATGTTGCGGAAACATATGCCATAAGAATGATAATCAAAACAGCCGTAACAATTGGCTTTTTCGGCTTGTTAATGATACTTATGACAAGCACCGACACAAAAAGTGCCGCTGTAATAATTATAACGATCGGATTTATCATTTTATTTCTCCGCTGCCTTCCAGCTTATCGAAAAGCATTGCCGTTTTCAAAACGGCGGTTTGCGTTTTTGCGTCGGGAATTTCGTTGTTCAGCACCATTTCAACCGCCTTTTTCAGCGGAATTTTTTCAACATTCAGAAACTCTCCCTCATCCAACTTTTGCTGCTCATATCGGTCGATCTTGCAGAAATACAGATGAATGATCTCACCGCAGTAGCCCGGACTGGGATAAAGTTTTCCAAGTGTCATATATTCCTTTCCCACCGCGCCTGTTTCTTCCAGAAGCTCACGCTTGCCGTTTTCAAGAGGATTCTGCCCCTTTTCGAGTTTACCGGCAGGCAGCTCCAACAAAACCTCCTTATACGGATAACGGAACTGTCTGACAAAAATCAGCTCATCATTTTCTGTCAGCGCAGCAACACAGACACCGCCCGGATGCTCAACCACTTCACGCATAGAAGTACTGCCGTCCTCCAGTTCCACCTTATCGTGGATCACGTGAATGACTTTTCCGTCAAATATTTCCTTTGAATGAATTGTTTTTTCAAAAAGTTTCATATCTGTTCCCCCAAAACAATTTACAATACAATTATATATTCATCTCCCCCTGAATGTCAATAAAATTAATCATTCCTCTTGGCTTAACTTTGTTGTTTTCATAAATCTGCGCAGCGCTTTGAAGTTTTTGTTTTTATGATGACTTATTCAATTGTTTGTTATTTGATACAGACCGTTTCACTGCTGCAAATCCATCTCCATATATCTTCGATAGGTTTTGAAGCCCACACTCTCGTAAAATTTCAAGGCACCCTCGTTAAACTCCCACATATCAAGCTCGATTCTGTCAAAATCCTTTGCCGCAGCATCGGCTTTCATAAACTCCATCAGCTTTGTTGCGATGCCCTGTCGTCTGTAATTTTCGTCAACGCCGAATTCAACAACATTGTAATAGCTTCGTGCATTGCTATACAGTGTCTGTGGCTTATGCACATAATCAACGACTGCAAAACCATCAATTACTCCATCTTTTACTGCAACGATCACATCTGAACTTTCATTGTCAAATTTCTCATAAATATGCTCCCTCAGTTCATCGCAAAAATCTTTTCTGAAAATATCCGGTCTGCTGCCGGTATGGACATCATTGACCATTTTTCGCAGTTGATTGACTCGTTCCAGTTCCTCACGCTTTGCAAGTCTTACCGTTACAGACATATTTTTCATTCTCCTTTATCTATTGTATCAACAAATCATCGCTAAACACACAGTAAAAAGAAAGCCCGAAATCAATTCGGACTTTCAAATAACGCCTATTTTTATTTTGCAAGAAGCTTCTTAATTCTCTCAACGGCTTCAATGGTTTTATCCCTGTCACCGAAAGAAGTAAGACGGAAGAAGCCCTCGCCGTTTTCACCGAAGCCTGCACCCGGCGTACCGACAACGTTTGCTTCATTCAAAAGAAGGTCAAAGAACTCCCACGACTTCAGACCGTTCGGGCACTCCAACCAGATGTACGGGGAGTTCTTACCGCCTGTGTAGTAAATGCCCAGTTCATCAAGTGCCGACGCAATGATTCTTGCGTTTTCTTTGTAGTATTCAAGGTTCACCTTGATCTGCTTCTGTCCTTCCTCGGAAAAGACAGCCGCAGCCGCACACTGTACAGGCCACGAAACACCGTTGAACTTTGTAGCCTGACGGCGATACCACGTTTTATAGAGATTGTGTCCGTCGCGCTCCAGTTCTTTCGGAATGACGGTATAGCCGCAGCGTGTACCCGTAAAGCCTGCTGTCTTTGAAAGCGAGCAGAACTCAATGGCACAGTTTCTGGCACCCTCAATGGCAAAAATGCTGCGCGGAACATCCTCGGTAATAAAAGCCTCATAAGCACAGTCATAAAGAATCACAGCATCGTTCTTGACCGCATAGTCGACCCACGCTTTGAGCTGCTCTGCGGTATAAGCTGCACCCGTTGGATTGTTAGGAGAACAGAGATAAATAATATCTGCGTGAACACTTTCATCGGGCATAGCAGTGAAGTTGTTTTTCTTTGTGCTGTTTGCGTACAGAATTTTTCTGCCTGCCATAATGTTTGAATCAACATAAACAGGGTAAACGGGGTCTGTTACCAAAACAACATTATCCTTATCAAAAATGTCACCGATATTGCCGCAGTCGGATTTTGCACCGTCGGAAATCAGAATTTCGTCAGCCGCTACATCAACACCGAAAGATTTGTAATAATCGGAAATTGCCTTTCTGACAAAAGCATAACCCTCATAGTCGGGATAGCCTTTAAACGTTTCCTTTTTTGCGAGGTCATCGGCACCCTTTTTCATTGCTTCAACAACAACGGGAGCAAGCGGAAGCGTAACATCTCCGATACCAAGACGAATGATGTCCTTATCGGGATTTGCTGCCTGATAATCGTTAACTCTTTTTGCAATCTCGGCAAAAAGATAATTCGGCACAAGATTATCGAAATTCTTGTTTATTTTCATAGTCGTACTCCTTTTCTTTTTGATGATTCCGATGTAATAAAAATTACTATATACATTCTATTACAATTCTGAATTTTTATCAATACAAAATTGCAAAAAATTTCCTTGATTACGTGATATATAGCAAAAAAACAAGCGACAGCCGAAACTGCCGCTTGACAATGATTTTTAATCATCAATTTTTCGATTCTATACAGAATAATGTCTTACTTTCCGCTTTTTTCAAGGCTTGCTTTGATGAATTCGCGGAACAAGGGGTGCGCGTGATTCGGACGGCTCTTGAATTCGGGGTGATACTGTACGCCTATGTAGAATCTGTTGGACGGAATTTCAACTGCTTCTACCAAAAGTCCGTTCGGTGAAGTTCCCGTAATGGACATTCCGCCCTCCTCAAAGGCTGTACGGAATTCATTATTGAACTCGTAACGGTGACGGTGGCGCTCCGCTACTTCATTTTTGCCGTATGCTTTGTCCATAATGGTGTTCTTGCGAATCTTGCACGGGTAAGCGCCAAGACGCATTGTGCCGCCCATATCGTCAACACCCTTTTGCTCGGACATCAGGTCGATCACCTTATGCTCGCTGTCGGGAGCAAATTCACCTGAATTAGCGTCCTTAAAGCCAAGTACATTTCTTGCATATTCAATTACAGCTGTCTGCATTCCCAGACAAATTCCGAGATACGGAATATCGTGCTCTCTTGCGTACTTCGCAGCAATAATTTTGCCCTCAACGCCTCTGTTGCCGAAACCGCCCGGCACCAGAATGCCGTCAACGTGTCCGAGAAGCTCATCAGCCGTGTATTCCGTGATCAGTTCCGTATCGACCCATTCGATCTCAACAAAGGATTTGTTTTCATAGCCTGCGTGACGGAGTGCCTCGGCAACCGACAAATAGGCATCGTGAAGCTGTACATATTTTCCGCAAAGAGCGATTTTTACTTCCTTTTCACGGGAGTTGATCCTGTCCAGCATTTCCTGCCATTCGCTCATATCGGCTTTTGGTGCGTCAATTTTCAGTTCACGGCATACGATATTGCTGAAATTTGCCTTTTCAAGCATCAACGGTGCCTGATACAGAACCGGAATGGTCATATTTTCGATCACACAGTCTGTATTGACATTACAGAACATCGCTATTTTCTTGAAGATACTGGGGTCAAGGGGCTCATCGCAGCGGAGCACCATAATATCGGGATTGATACCGAGGGAACGAAGCTCCTTGGCGGAATGCTGTGCAGGCTTTGTTTTATGCTCGCCGCTGCTCTTGATATACGGCACAAGACAAACGTGGATGAAAAGACTGTTTTCCGCACCCACTTCGACCGATACCTGACGAATTGCCTCCAAAAACGGCTGACTTTCTATATCCCCGACCGTACCACCAATTTCGGTGATCACAACGTCTGCTTCGCTGTCTTTGCCGACTTCATAAATAAATGATTTGATTTCGTTTGTGATATGCGGAATCACCTGAACGGTTTCTCCGAGATAATCGCCGTGACGTTCTTTTTCAATAACGTTGGAATAAACCTTGCCCGTTGTGAGATTCGAGAACTTGTTGAGGTTCTCGTCAATGAATCTCTCGTAATGGCCGAGGTCCAGATCCGTTTCCGCGCCGTCTTCGGTGACATAAACCTCGCCGTGCTGATACGGGCTCATTGTACCGGGGTCAACATTGATATACGGATCCAACTTCTGTGCGGCAACCTTCAATCCTCTTGCTTTGAGAAGTCTGCCGAGTGATGCGGCAGTGATACCTTTGCCGAGTCCCGAAACGACGCCGCCCGTTACGAATATATACTTTGTTGTCATAGCTCAATTTCTCCTTCAAATACTGTTTCTGCACGTCCTGTAAGATAAACCGTTTCATCTGTGTATTCAATCACAAGGTTGCCGCCTTTCAGCTTCACCGTGATCGGTTCGTTCTTTTTGCAAAGTCCGTTTTCAACAGCCGCAACCGCTACGGCACAAGCACCTGTGCCGCACGCCCACGTTTCGCCGCTGCCGCGCTCCCAGACACGCATTTCAATGGTATGCTCGTCGATCACCTTGACAAATTCCGCGTTGATTCTTTCGGGGAACAGTTCGCTGTTTTCAAAGAGCGGACCGATTTTTTCAAGGTCGATTTTTTCTACGTTATTGCAGAATACCACACTATGCGGATTGCCCATCGATACGCAGGTGATATGATAGTCAACGCCGCCAATATTGACAGGCTCGTTGATGACTCTCGATTTGTTAATGGCAACAGGAATCAATGAGGACGAAAGCTCTGCTTTGCCCATATCGACACGGAGAACATCCACGACACCGTCGTGGCGGAATGCCTTCAGCGTCTTAATGCCGCTGAGCGTTTCAACCGTTATCGTGTCGCCGCTGACCATATTGTGGTCAAAGAGATATTTGCCGACACAACGAATACCGTTGCCGCACATTTTACCCTCAGAGCCATCTGTATTATACATCTTCATTTTGGCATCGGCAACCGTTGACGGGCATATCAAAATAACACCGTCGCCGCCGATTCCGTAGCGTCTGTCAGAGAAGCGTACACTCAGACCTTCGGGGTTGTCTATCTTCTGATCAAAACAGTTGAAGTAAACATAATCGTTGCCGCAGCCCTGCATCTTTGTGAATTTGAGCTTAACTTTTTCGGTTCTCATATGGTTGATGTCAACCAGTTCCGTGCTGTACTCGGAATACTTACTTTTGAGTGAATCCGCAAGCGCATTTGCCGTATCAATGGAAGTAAGACACGGAATATTTCTTTCAACGGTCTTACGGCGGATCTTTACGCTGTCACGGGTCGGAATTCTGCCCTTTGAGGACGTCGAGATCACATAGTTGATTCTGCCGCTCTCGATCAGTTTCAGTGTATTTTCCTTTTTATTCTCGTGGATCTTGTCAACCTCTATGACATCAAGACCATATTCACGGAGCGTTTTTGCGGTACCCTTTGTCGCATAGAGCGTAAAGCCCAACTCGTCATACTTCTTGGCAACATCACCGATCTCGTTCTTATCGGGGTCTTTTACGGTGATAAATACACCGCCGTGCTTGTTCATCTTGTAGCCTGCGGCGATCAGTCCCTTATAAAGTGCTTCTTCCAGCGTGTTGGCAATGCCGAGAACCTCACCCGTTGACTTCATTTCCGGACCGAGCTGGTTATCAACGTTGATGAGCTTTTCAAACGAGAATACCGGAACTTTGACCGCTACATACGGTGAACGCTTGTAAAGACCTGTACCATAACCCATATCGGCAAGCTTCTCATCGAGCATTGCTCTTGTCGCAAGGTCAACCATCGGTACACCTGTTACCTTGCTGATATACGGAATTGTACGGGAAGAACGGGGATTGACCTCTATAACATAAAGTTTATCCTGATAAATCAGATACTGAATATTGACAAGTCCCTTTGTTTTCAGCGAAACGGCAAGATTCTTTGAAGTGGTAATAATTGTTTGCGTCATTTCGTCGCTGATGTTCCACGCAGGATAAACAGCAATGGAGTCACCTGAGTGAATACCAGCACGCTCAACGTGCTGCATAATACCCGGAATCAAGATTTCCTCACCGTCGCATATTGCGTCAACTTCCAGCTCCGTACCCGAAAGGTACTTATCTATCAGAATCGGATTTTCGATATTCTGTGCAAGAATGATCGCCATATATTCCTTAATATCCGCTTCATTAAAAGCAATGATCATATTCTGACCACCGAGCACATAGGACGGACGCATCAGAACGGGATAACCGATTTTCTCGGCAACTTCAAGTGCCTCATCGGTCGTCATTACCGTATAGCCCTGCGGACGTTTTACGTTGTGCATTTCAAGAAGCTCATCAAAACGCTCTCTGTCCTCTGCCATATCAATACTGTCGGCAGATGTTCCGAGGATATTCACACCGTTTTCGCTCAGGTATTTCGTAAGCTTGATCGCCGTCTGACCGCCAAACGCCACTACCACACCATAGGGCTTCTCTGTCTTGATAATGCCCATTACATCCTCGTTGGTGAGCGGTTCAAAATAAAGTCTGTCAGCCGTATCAAAGTCCGTTGAAACGGTTTCGGGGTTATTGTTAACGATCACAACATCATAGCCTGCCTGTTTCAGCGCCCATACGCAGTGAACCGACGCATAGTCGAATTCGATACCCTGACCGATACGAATGGGACCCGAACCGAATACAATGATCGTCTGACGGTCGGAATTCTTTTCCTTAATAAATGCTTCCGCTTCATTGTCCTTGTCAAAGGTCGAATAGAAGTACGGTGTTTCGGCTTTGAACTCTGCCGCGCACGTATCAACCATTTTATAGACAGGCACTAACGGATTCTGCACTTTCTGTCCTGACAGGCTCTCGATCGTTCTGTCAAGGAAACCGAGGTTTTTCGCCTTGACATAAAGTTCCTCTGTTAATTCCTCTGTTTTCAGTGCCTTTTCGCAGGCAATGAGATTAAGAAGCTTCTCAAGGAACCATTCGTCAATCATCGTGATTTTATGAATTTCCTCTATGGTAATCCCTCTTTTTAACGCCTCATAAACACAGAATGAGCGTTCATCATCGCATACGGAAAGTCTGTCGTGAAGCTCAATATCACTCATTGCTTCAAACTTCGGTGACGACATTGTATCGTGATGGATCTCGGCACCTCTGACCGCTTTCATTATCGCCTGTTCAAAGGTCGGGGCAATGGACATTACTTCGCCCGTTGCTTTCATCTGTGTGCCGAGTGTTCTTTTGGCATAAACAAATTTATCGAAAGGCCATTTCGGGAATTTCACAACCACATAGTCGAGTGCAGGCTCAAAGCAGGCATATGTCGTACCCGTTACGGCATTCTTGATCTCATTGAGCGTATAACCGATCGCCAGTTTTGCGGCAACCTTGGCGATAGGATAACCCGTTGCCTTCGACGCAAGCGCCGAAGAACGCGATACACGAGGGTTAACCTCGATAACCGCATAGTTGAAGCTTTCGGGTTCCAGCGCAAACTGACAGTTACAGCCGCCCTCTACACCCAATGCAGAAATAATATTGAGTGCCGCACTTCTGAGCATCTGATATTCCTTATCTGCCAGTGTCACGGTCGGAGCGATAACGATACTGTCGCCCGTATGAACACCAACAGGGTCGAAGTTTTCCATTGAACAAACAGTAATCACGTTGCCGAGCTTGTCACGCATTACCTCGAACTCTACTTCCTTCCAGCCCGATATACATTTCTCTACCAAAACCTGTGTGATCGGGGAAAGCTCCAGTCCGTTGGCGGTGATCTCGCGAAGCTCCACTTCATTGTTAACAATACCGCCGCCTGTACCGCCGAGCGTAAAAGCAGGACGGATAATCACAGGATAGCCGATCTCGTTGGCAAAATCAACTGCCGACTGTACATCGTTAACGACAAGTGACGGAATAACAGGCTGACCAATGGACTCCATCGTGTCCTTGAACATTTGTCTGTCCTCTGCCTTGTCGATGGTTTCGGGATTTGCACCCAACAGTTTCACATTATGTTTTTTGAGGAAGCCTTCTTTTGCCAACTGCATCGAAAGCGTCAGACCTGTCTGACCGCCGAGGGTGGAAAGAAGCGAGTCGGGCTGTTCCTTTATAATAATACGTTTCACCGTTTCCAGCGTCAGTGGTTCGATATACACCTTATCCGCCATCGCCTTGTCGGTCATAATGGTAGCAGGATTTGAATTAACGAGGATAACCTCAAGTCCTTCCTCTTTCAGTGCACGGCAAGCCTGTGTACCTGCATAGTCAAATTCGGCAGCCTGACCGATCACGATAGGACCCGAACCGATGACAAGAACTCTTTTAATACTTTTATCCTTAGGCATTCTTTTTATCCTCCTGTATCATAGTAATGAATTTATCGAAAAGGAATGACGTGTCGAGCGGACCGCCGCACGCTTCGGGATGAAACTGTACAGTGAACGCAGGCATATCGGTATAGGTAACACCCTCGCACGTTCCGTCATTCGCATTAACAAAGCTTTCATAAGCATTTTCGGGCAGTGACGAAGCCACTACCGCATAGCCGTGGTTCTGGCTTGTTATGTAAACTCTGCCTGTCTGCGTATCGGTAGCAGGCTGATTGGCACCTCTATGACCGTACTTTAACTTTTCAGTCGTTGCTCCCTGCGAAAGCGCCAAAAGCTGATGACCAAGACAAATTCCGAAAGTCGGAATTCTCGCCTTACAGAGTAAACGCAATTGATCAATGATCTCCGTATTCTCCTGTGGGTCGCCCGGACCGTTGGAAAGCATAATACCATCGGGGTCAAGCGCCTTGACCTCCTCTGCGGTTGTCGAACCCGGAACCACCGTAACATTACAGCCGCGCTTGACAAGCTCACGTCTGATATTGTCCTTTGCACCGAAATCCATCAGCACAACATTGTACTTGGCATTCTCGGCGTGAAACGTTTCGGCACTTTCGATCGTCACCGACGCAACGGCATTGATGATCTTATAATCCTTCAAATTTTCAGCCGCATTCTGTTCGGGCTTCGTGTAGGTGATCTGTGCATTCATCACACCGTATTCTCTTACGGTTTTTGTAAGACAGCGCGTATCGATCCCGTAAAGTCCGGGGATGTCACTGTTCTTTAAAAAAGTGTCAAGCACACCCTCGCAACGGAAGTTGGACGGCTGTTGACACCACTCTCTTACTATATAAGCCTTCAAAGCAGGCTTTCTGCTCTCGAAATCCGACGGGATCACACCGTAATTTCCGATCAGCGGAAAAGTCTGGCAGACGATTTGTCCGAAATAGCTGGGGTCGGTAAGTGTTTCAAGATAGCCTGTCATAGCCGTTGTAAAAACCAGCTCACCAACCGTTTCTTTTTCGGCGCCGAAGGCATAGCCCTCATAAACATCTCCGTTTTCCAACACAAGATATGCTTTTTTCTCCATTTCGTAATAACCCTCTTTCTGCGAACGGCAGCAGCCGCCCCAATTTGCATTGAAATTTATCAAAAATTTTTATAATGCGTTTTTTCTTTCCGGCACCCACAAAACTAATTATGAATTATGCATTATGAATTATGAATTCTCATTAATTTTCGTAGGTGCTGAGAAGTCTTTTTGCAACTTCAATTTTTGTCAGTCTTAAATCCATTGCCTGACGTTCCAGATATTTATGAGCCTGCGGCTCGGTCATAGAAAGATACTCCATCAAAATATATTTCGCACGATTAATAATGCGAATATCATCAATCTTCTTTTGGAGCTTTATGTTTTCACGCCGGACGCCGCTCATACGGTTGCGCATTGCTTCAAGCAGCCGCACGGCTTTATAAAAGATCACCTTACTGATCGGCTTGCCTATCACAAATACGCCGTACTGCGAAACACGGTTTTCAAGCTCGGCTTCAAACTCGTTTTTCACAATAAGAATGACACCGGCATTGGTATTCTGCACCGTGTCCAGCGCAAGCGTATCGCCGAACTCGTCTTTCAGCGGAGTATTGACAATCACAAGGTCGTATTCGCGTTCCGAAAACAGTCTGCGTCCATCGGAACCGCTTTTTGCGCTGTGAATACTTCCACACCGTTCGGTCTTCATAAGCTGTGAGAACAAACTGATACTCTGTTCATTTGATGATATGATCAGTACATTGTCCAAAAGCCAAACACCCTTCTCTTTATTTTACAAAATTTTTATATATCATTCAAGTGGTAAAGATTAAATAACTGTGAATTTTTCCGATATTACAGAAGAGGAAAAATCCGGTAAATCTATTCCCTTTACCGTAATACTATATATGTCAGATAATTTCAAAATATCTGTCCTCTATCTGCTGACGCTGTTCGGCACTTGACAAAGCCCTGTTGATTCCTTCGGTCTTGATATCCAGATAGCTTTGGTATATCATCGGCGGCAGACAGCTTTTGATAAATTCGCTGTTCCTTGCCTTTTCGACAGCCTCGGTAAGCGACTGCGGAAGCTTCGGCGGCTCCTCGGAGCGATTCGATGGAGGACAAAGCTGCAAGCCCTTTTCAATACCATCAAGACCTGCATAAAGCAGAAGCGCAAACGCCAGATACGGATTACAGGACGGGTCGGGGGAGCGGAAATCGATTCTTGCCTTGTCCGTTGCCACTTCCGGCAGACGTACCAACGAATTAAATCCCTGATAGGACCAGTCAACCGTACTTGGTGCTTTGTATGCACCGAAACGTGCATAAGAATTTGAGATAGGGTTAAAGAATACGGTCATTTCTGCCGCATACTTCAAAATGCCTGCAATAAAACTCTGTGCCGTTTCGGACAAACCATTCCCGTTATCCTGAAAGATATTAAAGCCGTATTTTTTCAGCATAAGATTGATATGCATTCCGCTTCCGCTCTTATTCGGCAAAGGCTTCGGCATAAACGACGCAAAAAGACCGTTTGATGCCGCCGATGTCTTTACAACATCCTTAAATGTTACAAAATCATCTGCCGCAGAAAGCAAATCACTGTACTTGAAATCGATCTCATTCTGACCGGGACCGTTCTCGTGATGAGATGACAAAGGGTCAATTTCCATTTCCTCCAGTGTCAGACAAATCTGACGGCGGACATTCTCGCCTTTATCAAGCGGTGCAACATCAAGATAACCTGCATTGTCGTGCGGAATTTTTGTCGGCACGCCGTCATCGTCAAGCTTGAAAAGATAGAACTCACAGGCAAGACCTGCACGGGTAGTATATCCCATTTGCTCCGCCTTGCTCACAGCTTGTTTCAGAACGCTGCGGACATCTCCCTCAAACGGCGTTCCGTCGGGATTTTTAACATCGCAGAAAAGTCTTGCCACTCTGCCCTGCTGCGGCCGCCACGGAAGCACCTTTAATGTGGCAGGGTCGGGAAACAGCAGAAGGTCGGTATTTGCCGTACCGCCGAAACCGTCTATATTCGACGGTACAATACTGACACCGTTTTCGAATACGGACTCCAATTCCTGCGACATAATGGAAATATTCTTTTTCACGCCGAAAATATCAAAGAAAACAAGACGAATAAATTTTACATCGTTTTCTTCAACGAACTGCAAAACTTCTTTTACAGTAAATTTCACCTTAATATCCCCTTTACGATTTTTTATTTATACTCAATTTATTATAATAACAGATTTTTCGTATTTTGTCTATACCGTAATTGTTGAAAATAGTGCTTGACACGGATGATAATTTAAGATATAATGACACTGATAGACAAAGCTGTCTTTGAGTGATATTTCAGTATCACTCAAAGACAGCTTTTCTTTTTGTTTTCAATTCTTCCGCGTACAACAATTATTTTGTTCTCCATTTTAAGCAAGAGTCTGTCAGTTTGACAGACTCTTGCTTTTTTCGGAATCCGTACCGCCGCTGACGATTTTTCCGTTTCCCAAAAGGAAAACTGCGAAAAAGCCCAAAAGTGAAAGAATGATACAAAGCACCATTTCCCAGTTAGCAGCCGCTCCCGGAAATATGTCATACACCGACACAAACACAAAGCCTGTAATCATCATAAAGGTCTGCGAGGGAAATCGCTTCATTGCTGTGCCGAGAATTTTTGTGCAGGCAAAGATCCCTGCCAATATTCCTATACAAACCGGAAGTATCGATAATATATCAACGTTTTTCACGGCATTCAATATCGGTTCATACATTCCGAGCACCAAAAGCATATGAGAAGTGCTGATTCCGGGAAGAATCAACGCAATTGCGATCATTATTCCGCATAAAATCTGCATCATAATCTCAAACAACATACTGCCTTCCGATACGGAGGCAAAATTAGGAAGCAGCCCCACACCGATCGCGGCGGCGGCTCCGACTGCTGCAAATAAAACGCAGCCGATATTTTTCATTGATATGTCAGCCTTGCGAATCATCAGCGGAACACTGCCGAGAATCGCACCGACAAAGAAATACATTGACGGAACATAAAAGCGGCTGACGATATTCAGTATCACTCCCGAAAACAAAATCGCGCCCATTCCGCCGCCTGCCGCCACAATCAAAAGAAACAGTGCATTTCTTTTAAAGTCGGAAAAAAGTTCACTGACAGCCTTTACCAACTTATCGTATATTCCGATGATAATTGCCGATGTTCCGCCGCTCACCCCCGGCACCAACATTGAACCGCCTATCACCGCACCGCCGCAAAAATTTTTTATCACGGATTTCACTGTATTGCTATTTTTCATCACGTACTCTCCCAAACAATTTTTTAATATATATGCGCTAAGGCAACAAATATTTCGGAAAACAAAAACCGACTCTGCGTCAAAACAAAGTCGGTTTCATTCCATCATCTTCTCGGAGTCCGTGAGATTCGGGATTTTGATTTTAATTTTGATTCACTGCGTTTCTTTTCGTGTTCATTGATAGAGGAAAGCTTTTTTTGATAGGTCCTTATTTTCCGCATTTCATCGGGTGTTAAATCTCTCCATTTTCCCGGCTGGAGCATACCGAGCCTGACGGGACCTATCGCCGTGCGTTTCAAACGTGCCACCTCAAGTCCTACCGCTTCGCACATTTTTCGGATCTGGCGGTTTCTGCCTTCTTCGAGAACAATTTCAAGAACGGTTCTCTCTTTTTCATTGGTAATCACGTGTATCGCGGCAGGCATTGATTTCCTGCCATCAATAATAACACCTGTAGTAAGCTGTGTAAGCTGTTCTTCGTTGATTTTCGGATGAACGGTCACACGGTATGTTTTCGCAAAATGCGTTGACGGGTGACTGATCATATTGGAAAATTCACCGTCGTTCGTCATCAGCAGCAAACCTTCGGAATCTCTGTCCAGTCTGCCTACAGGAAAAAGACGCGCAGGAATTTCATCGATCAACTCCGCCACACATTTTCTGCCCTGCTCATCATTCATTGTTGTAATAAATCCTCTGGGCTTATGAAGCATTATATAGTATTTTTCACGGTCTTTGCGAAGTCTTATTTCACGTCCGGCAACCGTTATTTTGTCCTTGTACGGGTCAGCTTTGTCACCGAGCTTGATTTTTCTACCGTTGACTGTTACCGCACCGCGCTCGATCAGCTCCTCGGCTTTTCTTCTTGATGCAATGCCTGCATCGGCAATGATTTTTTGTACTCTTACCAATTCTTCTTTTGCCATAATATCACCATTTTTTATTTTTCTTGATTATTGTCCGTCACGCCTTCATCCGCTATCAGTCTTGTGTGTGCGATGATGACGCCGTTTTTATAATAATTCACTTCACCAATTGACCGCCCCTTTTTGACAGGAGCATACACAAACCGCGGCAAACAAATCCTTTCCGTAATGCTGCTGTCGCTTCCCTTTATCACGGACACAGAACATTCCTTTTCGGGAACGATATGCACAGTTTCTTTGTCTGAACCGACAACAGGCAGAAAAATATCAATATTGTCCGTCAAACACTTTCTTTCAACACACGAAAATCCATAATCGAACAGCGCCGTATGGTCGTTCCAGTCATTGCCGTCATTCAGCGTCACGGCAATCAGACGCACTCCGTCACGCTCCGCACAAGAGGTCAGCGTCCGTCCCGCTTTGGACGTGTA
This sequence comes from uncultured Ruminococcus sp., assembly GCA_902803805.1. Lineage (GTDB taxonomy): Bacteria > Bacillota > Clostridia > Oscillospirales > Acutalibacteraceae > UBA1213. The sequence continues at coordinate 8,258 of CADCRH010000127.1, read as the reverse complement.
GCCCGTTTTGATTCCGATACAGCCGTCATAATAGGAAAGAAGCTTGTTATGATTCACACATAATTGCGTTTTTCCTTCGGGATAAACATATTTGACACTGATACTCTTTTGAGAAACAATTTCGGCAAATTTCGGCTGATTCATTGCATAGCGGCATAAAATCGCCATATCGTATGCCGTTGAATAATGCATTTCGTCATCCAGTCCCGATGGTGTCACAAAATGTGTATCGGTCATTCCGATCTGCTTCGCCTTTTCGTTCATTAGGTCAGCAAATTTTTCTCTGCTGCCTGCGACGGAAACGGCTATCGCATTCGCCGCATCATTTCCCGAAACGGTCATCATACCTTTTGTCAGCTCGGAAAGCGTAAGAATTTCGCCTTCTTTCAAATACATACTTGTTCCCTCGGCAGCCATATCAAGTGTAAATTTGACCTGTTGATCGTCCGGCTGTTCAAGGGCGATCACTGCTGTCATAATTTTTGTTATGCTTGCGATCGACCGTTTTTCGTGCGAATTTTGTTCATACAGTATTTCTCCGCTGTCGGCACACATCAAAATTGCCGATGACGCCGAGGTTGACACAGCGTCGGCATTTTTTTCCGCCGCCGGCGGTACAACACTGATAAAAAATGCCAATGCCAGCACGATTTCCGCAAAACGTTTGAAATACAAAAAACCACCTGCCTCTTTTGCTACATAACTATGCATCAAAAAAGGCAGAAATGAATCAGCGGTGTCCACCGCCTCCTCCGAAGCTTCCGCCTCTGCCGCCTCCGCCTCTGCCTCTGCCGCCGGACGAACCTCCCCCACCGGAGGTTTCTATTTTGGTTCTTGTGGTATGTTCGCTGATAAATATATCCTGCTCAATATTTTTATGTATGTCGTTCTCAGAGGTATAGGCCGAGATATCCTGCGCAACGCGGAACTTATATTTATTTTGGATGACGCTGATTGAAACGAACCCTGTCAAATAACTAATCATTACTCCGATAACCAAAAAAAACAAGGGATATTTGTAAGGACGAATGGTTGTTTCAACGATCGTTCCGTAAAAATTGAATCGGTAAACACCAAGTTCTTCATTGTAATAATATTCCTTGTCTATCATACCGGATTCGTTAATATAGGTATCTACATCACTGCAAAAAGCTTCTATGGCAGACTTTACTTTGGAACGATAGACGGTTTCACCGCTTTTCGGAAGATATTGATACATATTTTCCAGTATGTGTCCGATTCGTCCCTCTCCCTCCTCGCCGGTAATATAAAGATTGGCATCGTGCTGCGTTCTGATAAGGTCATAGGACGGACTGTGTCCCTCAAAATCAAGGTAAAGCATTATCGAATTTGTATAAGGCTCGTTGCCAAAAATCGCTTTCAACGCAGAGATCGTAAACCTCTCGGTCAAATCATCGTCACGGTAAACACCGCCAATAAACAGTGCGATATTCATATTGGTACTCCGGGCTGTCCGTGTCAGAAGCTTCTGTATCTCCTCCAAGTCCTCATCCGTAAAAATCGCTGCTTCATCACACAAATAAACATTCTCACTTTGATAGAACTGTCCGCCAAACAGGGAAGCCTGAACATTCTCTCCCGAATAATCCGCTTGATAATTTGGTATGACAATATTGCTGTCACCTTTTGTTTCACGGGAAGTTTCCCCATCCGATTCCTCCTTTGATCTTTCAAAGGAATTAGAAGTATAGTAATAAGGGTCACGGTATTCATCATACTCAGGATAGGCATAAGCCTGTAAGGAAAACGATCCGCCGAACACAGCAAACCACAAAACAGCCGCTGTGATTGCCGAAACTATATTTTTTCTCATTAAAAAATACCCCCCAGCAAATACCCCAACAGCATTGTTGCCGCTGTCACAATGGTTCCGACAAGAAGATTATGTTTGAAAACTTTTCCTTTATCGATCGGAAGCTGTCCCGAAATTTTTCCTGTCTGACCATTGATGGCATATTTCCATATTTCCCCTTTGTAATGAAAGGTCATAAACCAAACGGGCAGCATCATATAGCTCCAGTCAACATTACAAACATTGTCATAAAACTGTTCATTTTTCAATGCTGTATATGTACAGGTGTTTTTGACCGTTTGGTGATTATTCTGAAACATTCTGCTTTTTATCCTGTCATAGAGCTGTTCTTTCGGAACATCATATTTATCCGCAAAAAATCCGCTCAGATACATCATATGAAAGTCCCTGACACCTTTGTAATCGTAAGGCTCTATCGCTTCCATTATGCTGTCCTCGATTTTCTTTGAACCGTCCGCCGGAACCCCTTTATATTCTATGTTCATATCACGGATAACACTGTACTGCTTTACTTTTGTGTATTCGTATGAACCCGATCTCCAAGTCGTCACATTTTCTCCGATACATTCAAAACGACTGTTGGTGTCGGCATCTGCCACCCAAAAAGGAACATACAGACCTGTCATTTTTTCAATTTGCTTTTCTGAAAGCAGATCTTTCGGTATATATTTTTTCTGTCTTGCCCACTCGTTGAATTTTTCAACGGCAACATCTTTGCCGAACGAAAACGGGATCACCTTTGACGGACGAAAACTGCCGTCCACTCTGCCTTTCAGAATGACGGGATTATGACAATAATAACAAAAAGAAGCTGCGGTATTCTCATCGGAAACAATTTCCGCACCGCAGCTCGGACAAGCATACAGACGTGTATTTTCATAGATCACCTGCTCGGTCGAGGGAACATTATCGGCAGCATCATTCCGGGCATTGTTGTTGGTATTTTCACTGTCGAGGGTTCGGAGCAGCTCTGTTTCGGTAAATTCGCTCCTACAGTATTCACAGCAAAACTTCTGTTGATCGGGGAAAAATTTCAAATCAGCAGAACAGTTTGGACATCTGAATGATCTTGCTTCCGCACTCATTCTCACCACCTCCCAAAAAAAGAATAATGAATCCTGAATAATTTTTATACAGCTTACAGCTGCATCACTTCTTCCGTATCCCCACAGGGCAATTATGAATTATGCATTATGAATTATGAATTAATTTTCAGATTTTTGGGTCTTCGATGTTTACCTCACCGATGTTGATGTCGGTTGTTTTTTCTTTTTGGGGTTCTTCGGTTTTTTTGTCTTTTTTGAAAAGTGCAACAACCTTGTCGAAAAGTTCGGGAACCATTCCTACAGCCCTGTCACCCGAACCGTTGTATTCGGAAATATTGAGAAGCTTAACATCACCGTTACTGATGGATATGAAAGCAACAGGAGTAATGGTAACGCCTGCACCGCCTCCGCCGCCGAAAAGATTTTTTGATTCGGATTTTTTGGAAGCAAATTCCGAACCGCCCGATGCAAAACCATATACTATCTTTGATACAGGAATAATGGTTGTACCGTCGGGAGTGACGATCGGATCACCAATCACCGTATTTGCATTTACCATTTGTTTTATTTTTTCCAGAGTTGTGTCCATAAGACCTTCAATTGGACGTTCGCTCATTTTAAACACCGCCTTTACAGAAATAAGTATAATATAATTGTTGTCAAATATCAAGTAGGATAAACAGTTAATTTTTCTTTTGTTCCGTCAACAAAAAGCACTGACCGGGCAACCTTTTCAGGCTGCCCGGTCTTTCTTTTTTGAGGTTGTTCATTTTTTGTTTTTCTTATTTTTGGAAGTCTTAGCGTTCTTGGAAGATTTTGATTCCTGTTTTTCGGCTTTTACTTCCTGTTCAACAAAGCTCTCTTTGGTTTCGGTTTTTTTAACATCAATGTTTTTTTCCTTGGATTCGGCAGCTTTCTTCTTTTCTTCATTCTTTGCCATAAAGAATTTTTTCTTCAGCGCAATCGAAAAATACGGCTGAATCATACTCATTGTTCTTTCATCGGGGCAGAACAGCAACACTGCGGGCTTCTGTCTGATTTTGTCGTGAATGATAACATAATAGGTACTTGGATCTGTTTCGTTGATGGCGGCGCGAAGCACAAGACTGTGTTTTGAAATGTCGATATTTCTTTTACCCGTTTCGGGATCGATCAGCTTATCCATTTTGTCGATGGACTTAACGTCAAACACGGTAATTCTTTTGCGTCTTGCCTTTCCTTTGATACGGTCAATTCTTAATTCGCCCATTACAAAAGTATATTCGTACTCAACACCCGAATTAACAATAATATAATAGATCAGATAAGCTCCCAAACCGAACATCAGAAGCGCAACCGGCACCAGCCAGCCGAAATATGTTGAAAGATATACACTGACAAATACGATGATCGTCACCAAAATCAACCCTATCACGATACCGGAAACCGTTTGCGGTGACATTTTCTTTTTCACGATTTGTTCGCAGTAGTTATTCATTGAATCAACCTGCATATATTTTTCCATTCTCACTATCTCCTTTATACAAATTGATACTTATTATAACATACCGATTCCGAATATTCAAATGTTTTATTTCTGAACATTTTGGCATACTTTCTACCGCCGGAAATGAGGCTCCATTCTATTATATTTTAATAATGTTCCGTAAAATTGCCGCTGCCTATTTACAGATAAAAATATATGTATTGAAAATTCGACAAAATGTGCTATAATAATACCGTTACCGCCCCTATACAGGTTCAGGAAGGGGGTGTCGGTATGGACTTGATCGTATCTTTTTTCGTTTCCGTTATGGCAAGTGTGGTTGCCTACTACATTTGCAAATGGTCTGACGGCAACAAATAACGGTAACAGACCTGAGGTTTAGTCCGCCTCGACCAAAAAGGACAGCCCCCGTACAAGTTACTGCCTTGTGCGGGGGCATTTCGTCGGTATGAACCAACTCGTATCTTTTTTGCCTATGGCTATTATAGCATACGCGAAAATCTATGTCAATATTCATATGCAAAAAAGAACAGCCCCCACAACAGGCTCTAACATTCTGACATCGATCAATGCCGCCAGTAATGATAGTCCTCATCGCGGATATACGCGATCATTTCCTCACGTCCGCTTGTGGAAATCTCAAAGGTGCGTTCGGACACAATTTCGTCAAGGCTTTTTTCATAGCAGAATTCACCGTGCCATATTTTGACAGTCATTGTTTCTTCGCTCGGATTCGGAAGGATGATATAATGAAACAGATCATCGCTTTCGGAATAACGGTTGTCGTTCTGAAACCACATTATTCCCGGTAAACTTTCGCACAGCATAAAAACACCTCCTGTTTGAATATCATTGATGATATAATATAACGATCGATCGCCGACTGTCAAGATGTTTCATCGAAATGAGAAGTTTCACTTTTTGATAATACACTATGGCAGCTTTTTCTTTTCTCTTTATACTGTTTCTTACTTTCTTTTTTGATCGTATATACCTAAAAAGTACATTCTTGTGATTTTTACCTGTTTGATATATAATTATAGGATGGGATAACCCGGAAATCAATCAAACAGGAGGAAAATTTTTATGGAATTTCTGGAGCTCGCAAAATCACGCTATTCCGTTCGCAGCTATAACGGCAAAAAGGTGGAACGTGAAAAACTCGATAAAATACTTTATGCCGCTCATACAGCACCGACAGCCGCCAATTTACAGCCTGTCAAACTGATCGTTGTTCAGAGCGATGAAGGTTTGAAGAAAATCAATCAGGCGGCAAGAATCTATAATGCACCACTTGTCATTATTGTCTGCTCCGATACCTCAAAGGCGTGGATAAGAAAATATGACAGCAAGAATACGGTTGATATTGACGCAAGTATTCTGACCGACCATATGATGCTGGAAGCAACCGACCTTGGTTTAGGCTCTTTATGGATCTGTTGGTTCAAGCCCGATGTCATCAAAGAGGAATTTCATCTTCCCAACCATCTTGAACCGATCAATCTTCTCGCCATAGGCTACACCGACGAACAGCCTGCCAATCCAGAACGTCACGAAAAGACAAGAATCAACTTAGATGAGCTTGTCAGCTACGAAACACTTTAATCTCATCCAATACAAAGACAGCCGCAGCGGATTTCCGTTACGGCTGTCTTATTATACTTCCGCTTTTTCTGCGGTTTTTTCTTTTGGTTCTGTTGGTTCTTTGTCATTGTTTGTCAGCTTGGCGGTTTTCTTCATATGTGTACCGATGATTTCCGACACGTCGCTGATAGCGATAAAGGCAGAGGAATCAACATTTTTGATGATCTCTTTCAGTTCCTGAATTTCAAAACGTGTGAGCACACAGTAAAGAATGGTTTTCTTACCGCTGACCAGTCCCTCGCCCTCCATTATGGTAACGGTTCTGCCGAGGTGCTGATAGATCTGCTCCGAAATTTCCTTTGCATCATTGGTGATGATCATTGCGGATTTGGTTTTGTCCATACCGGACTCCACGATGTCGAGAACCTTTGAGGTAATAAAATATGTCAAAAGGCTGTACATTGCTCTGTCAAAACCGAAAATGAACGCCGCAACCGAGAAAATGATCACATTGAAAATCAGCACGGTCTGACCAACAGGGAACTTAAAGCGCTTATTTAAAAGAATTGCCACCGTTTCCGTTCCATCAAGACAGCCGCCAAAACGAATCACCAGTCCGACACCAATACCCAATATCACACCGCCGAAACATACAGCAAGCAGATACTCGCTTGTTGCGTTTTTCATCTGTGCGAATATTTCAAGAAAAGCGGAAAATATCGCCATCGCATAGGCAGATTTGGCAATAAACATTTTTCCCATTTTTCTTGCTCCAACAATCAAAAACGGAATATTGAACACGACTGTCAGGATACTCAGCGGAATCCCCGTAAGGTTATTGACCATAATACCGATACCAACAACACCGCCGTCAAGAATCGTACACGGCACGAGGAACTCCTCAATTGCGAATGCGGCAATGATGGCGCCGACGGTAATTCCGATAAAATCGACTACTTTTCTGATATAATTATTTTTCAACAATTCATTTCCCTCCCGATAAAAGTTCAATTTCAAGAAGTTTCGGTTACAACGCTCCTCACTTCTCGCCGGTTTCTATTTCTTTCAGAATAGAAAGGCTTTTGTTCATCAATCTTATCAGTTCTCTTGTGTCCTCCTCTCCCATTTTTTCCAGTGCTTTTGCAATAATGCCGTATCCGTCTGCCAGCTCGGAAATAATGTGTTTTCTGCCGCTTTCCGTAATATTTACGATAATATTCCGGCGATTATCCTTATCGATTTCCCGAACGATCTCGCCTTTCTTTTCCAGTGAGTTCAGAATGGCGGATATACGTCCCTTACTGCTGTTCATCACTTCGCTCAGTTCTGTCGGTGAAATGGTCGTACTGCTTTGAATCAGTATTTTTAAAACCAATACTTCTCCCTTTGTGAGCCGCATAAGCCTTTCAAGAACACCGTATTTATTTTCGGCAACAATTCTTTCTACTGCCAGAACCGCTTCATTTACATAGTCGGGAACATTTTCCTCAATTTCAATCTCCATATCTGTTTTTAAACCCCCTTATTTTTAACTCTGAAAATATTATATACCGTAAACTGTTTTGTGTCAAGACTGTTTTGAATGTTTATTATTCGATTCATTTCACCATTCTCAAATTTCCAATCTCTCCTGAAATAAAACAGACTGCCATATATTTTGAAATATACAGCAGTCTGTTTTTGGTTTTTATAAATAATCCAACTCCACGCCGGAATCTTCCTCCAATGTCTGCATATACCAATCGGTTCTTGCGGAAAGAAAGAGGGAACCGCTATTGTAGGTCATCAATATCTTTCTTGTGGGATTCACAAAACATCTGATCGTTTCCGTGCGGCATATCTCAAAGAAAAACGGTGTCAGATCTTCCATATCATTTTCATCCGCTTCACACACCACTTCCATCAAACCCATCGCATTATTGCAGGCAATATATACCAGTACCGCTTCAAGAGGGTCATTCAGCTTACTGTACTCTTTGTCATCATAGGTGATCCATACATCGCTTGTGCCATTCTTTAAAACCAAACCGAATACCCCTTGATTCTCATAGGCAAAGTAAATCCATTCCTTACTTTTATCCAGTTCATCCAACGGTACGATCTCCATATCGCTGTTCAAAAAGTCTTCCGTTTTGCTGAAACACTGATAAAAATGGTTCAGGCTTTCGGGCAAACCATTATCAATGCTTTGATACTTTCCTTTTCTTGCATACGGAATCGCTGCCCGTATCATTTCCAGTTTTTCTTCAAAGCTTTGCGGACATTCCCCTTTCACGAACTTTGAGGGATTCTGAACTTTTTTACCGTT
>CADCRH010000126.1 GCA_902803805.1 uncultured Ruminococcus sp. | reverse complement strand
TTATTTATTAAAACATTACAGCAAAAAGATACAAAAAAGCAGTACAAATTAGAAACAGAATAAAGATCAGACAATGCAAAAATATTCCGATTGGTTCTCACGTGGATCAATCGGAATATTTTGTTATATCAAGTTGATTAGATTATCTTGTCAAAGAATGGAAAGATAGGGATTCACGCGTGATATACGGTGTGACAACAGGAATCGGCGCAGTCGTTTTCATAGCGGCAGTCGTTATGACGGTACTTCAAATTCTGTAAAGATCTGTAATAATAAAATCATTGCCTGCGGATAAAAATTCCGTGGGCAATTTTATTTTTGATTTATTCAACAAAATTTATAAAAATATGTACAAATCTTGCAAAATAATGTATAATAGAGGAAATAATTGATTTTGAGGTGAATGATTTGCTAAATGTATCACATTTAACCAAAAAATATAACAGGTTCACGGCGAACGATAATTTGTCATTTATTGTTAACGACGGCGAAATTGCCGTTATCGCCGGACCGAACGGCGCAGGAAAATCCACTGCCATAAAATGTATCGCAGGGCTTCTGCGTTTCAGCGGAGAAATCGAAATTTGCGGTTATAATAATAAAAGCATAGAGGCGAAGCAGCTGCTTGGTTATATCCCTGAAATACCTGCGCCGTTTGACCTTCTGACCGTATGGGAGCATATGGAATTTATCGCAAGAGCCTATAAACTAAAAGACGGTTGGCAGGCGAGAGCAGAGGAGCTGATGAAACGGCTGGAGCTGTACGATAAGCGAAATAAACTCGGCAAAGAGCTGTCAAAGGGTATGCAGCAGAAAATCAGTATCTGTTGTGCTTTGCTGATCGAACCGAAAGTTGTTTTGTTTGATGAGCCGTTTGTCGGTCTTGACCCTCACGCGATCAAGGAACTGAAAGCAATGCTTTTTGAAATGCGTGATAAAGGGATGTCCATTATCATCAGTACTCATATGCTCGACAGCGTAGAGGAATTCTGGGATAAAGTTTTTATAATGATGAACGGCCGGATCGAAGCCGAACGTACAAGAGCCTATGTCGAGAAAAACGGCGAAAATCTGGAGGAGCTTTTCTTTTCAATTACCGAAAAGGAAGCATCCGAAAGCTGATGGGGAGGGCTGTATATGGATTCGATTTTTTATATGCTGCGCAAAACCGTCAAAAATGCGGTTATCGATATTGTTCGTCACCCAATGCAGCTGATTATGTATTCTCTGTTGGCTGCCAGTATGGTTTATGCTGTCATCGTCAGTTTTTCGCCTGTCAGCACACCTGATTCTTCTTTTGATGAAAGAATTCTGAACGGTGCTTATCACGCGATTTTATATTTTATCAGTATTCCCATTTTGCTGAAAGGTTTAAGCACAGGAACAAGCTTTTTCGGAATGAGCGATGTGAACAATATTTTTACCGCGCCGATCTCTGATAAAAAAATCCTTGTCTATGGTGTCGGACGGCAGCTTGCGTCAATGCTCCTGCTTGTCTTTACCTTTGCGTCATACGGCGGAATGGCGATCAAAATGTTTGATGTAACGCTTTCCAATGCGGTGCTTTTGATCGGCGGCATTATGCTGATGTTAGTACTGATACAAATTATCACAATGTTGATTTTTTGTATCAGCAGCGGACATCCGAAACGGGCGACCGTACTGAAACTGATTATTTATGCAATGCCTGTTTATGCGCTCGGTACACTGACCGTCTATATGTTTTCAAACGGAATCACCGTTGGAAATTTTTACAATGCCATCACCCTTGAAATGTTGGAATATGTACCGATAATAGGTTGGATGCACGGAATTGTTTTTGGGGTCATTTCCGGCAATACGGCAAAAATTATGATTTATTCTTTGCTTCTTGCCGTTCTGACCATTATCGGTATCGTTGTCTTTATTTTCACAAAGCTTGACTATTATGAAGATGTTCTCGGCAGAGCCGAAAGCTATTATGAATGGCGTGACGCAATGCGTTCGGGAACAATGAACGACCGCATTATGATGGGTTCACAAAAAATCAATCTCCGCAATACGGGAATCAAAAGAGGGTATGGTGCGTCGTCGATTTTCTTCAAGCACCTTTGTGAAGGCTCAAGACGTTCCCGTTTTATGTTTTTTAATATCAACACAGTAGTTTTGATTTTTATTTCACTGATTACAGGTCTTGTCATTAAGACAGCTGCCGGAGAATCCATTCCCACAACGGCAATCTACATAGCGGCAGTAGTGATTTGCGCCTATATCCAGTTCTTTTTCAGTGCCGCAGGTGACTGGGTGAAAGAGCTTTCCAAGCCGTATATTTTTCTGATTCCCGACAATGCGGTTAAAAAGCTGATAATGGCAGGAGCAACCAGCATTATCAAGCCTTATACTGACGGTATCATTGCGTTCGGCATACTGGGGATCGCTGTTGGCGGCAACATCATTGATATTATCGTTTCAATGCTTGCCTACGGCAGTTTTGGCAGTGTTTATATCGCCGCCAATATTCTTGCGCAGAGAATCGTCGGTATGGACGGCAACAGAGGTGTGTTTATTACTTTCTATATGTCTTTTATCGTACTGTTGATGATTCCGGGAATAGGAATCGGTCTTTTGGCGGTTTCGGCTCTCGGACAGCTTTCGTTTATGGCAATGACCGTGATAGGCGTACCTGTGATCGTATGGAATATCTTCATTTCGTTTATGATTTTTCTGATGTGCAAAAATCTCCTTAATAATATCGAATAATTCTTGAAAAAATAAAAATAAATGAAAAAATCCTCTTTACAACAGTTGAATTGTATGTTATAATCAAAAACGTTGATGCCCCGTCCTCGGTTTTCGGAATAAGCCCCAAAAGGGAATCCACAAGCCTTTCACTGGGAACGTTAGGGTTTAACAAAATATTATTTACAAAGGTGGATAAAAGAATGCTTAAGTCAGAAAAAGAAGCAATCATCAAAGAGTATGCAACACACGAAGGCGATACCGGTTCTCCTGAGGTTCAGATCGCCATTCTCACAAAGAGAATCAATGACCTCACCGAGCACCTCAAGACCCATAAGAAAGACCATCACTCCAGACGCGGTCTTTTCAAAATGATCGGTCAGAGAAGAAGCCTTCTCAACTATCTTGTTAAGGTTGACATTGAGCGTTACCGTTCAATCATTGCAAGACTCGGTATCCGTAAATAATTTGTTGTTTCGGGGCAGTCTGTCTTTTACAGACTGCCTTGTTTCCGTTCAAAGAGAGAGCTGTAATTTCGGATTTTAGCAGTGAAACGAGAAAGCAACAAATTACTTTCTGGTTTAATTGCTAAACACCGAAACTGCACTCCTTCAAAAATATGGAGGTTAAAACTATGTTTGAAAATTACAGAACTTTTGAAACCGAATTTGCAGGCCGTCCGCTTGTTGTTGAAACAGGCAAGATCACACAGCTTGCCAATGGTGCTTGTCTGGTCAGATACGGTGAAACGGTGGTTCACGTTGCTGTTACGGCTTCCGCAAAACCGCGTGAAGGCGTTGATTTCTTCCCGCTTTCCGTTGACTATGAAGAAAAGCAGTATGCGCTTGGTAAAATTCCGGGTGCGTTCGGCAAAAGAGAGGGCAGACCGTCGGAAAAGGCGATTTTGGTTTCCCGTGTGATCGACCGCCCGATTCGTCCTCTTTTCCCCAAGGATATGAGAAACGATGTTTCGATCGTTTGTACCGTAATGGCATACGACCCCGACTGTCTGCCTGAAATTGCAGCAATGGTGGGTACATCTATTGCATTAAGTATTTCGGATATTCCGTGGAACGGCCCGATTTCGGCAGTTTCCGTAGGTTTGATAGATGATGAATTTGTCATTAACCCGAATAAAGAGCAGAGAGAAGTTTCAAGAATGGCGGTAACGGTTGCTTCTACCGACAGCCGTATTGCGATGATCGAAGCAGGTGCCGATATTGTTCCGGATGACGTGATGTATAACGGCATTATGGCAGGTCACGAAGCAAATCAAAGTATCATTGAATTTATTAAGGGCATACAGTCGGAGATCGGCAAGGAAAAATTTGAATATCCGAGCAACGAACCAGACCACGAGATGTTTGAAGCCATTAAAGAATTTTCCATTGATGACATTCGTGTTGCACTCGATACGGACGACAAAAAGGTTCGTGACGAAAGACTGAAGCCAATTTATGATGCGGTTCACGAAAAATTCGATGAAATCTATCCCGATCAGGCAGAAAAGATCGACGAATGTTTGTATAAAACACAGAAATTTATTGTTCGCCGTTGGCTCCTTGACGAGCAGAAGCGTGTTGACGGCAGAAAGATGGACGAAATGCGTCCTCTTGCTTCGGAAGTCGGAATTCTTCCCCGTGTACACGGTTCAGGACTTTTCACAAGAGGTCAGACACAGGTTCTGACTATTACAACACTCGGTTCTGTCAGCGACCAGCAGACAATGGACGGTATCGACGACAAAACTAGCAAGAGATATATTCACCACTATAATTTCCCGTCCTACTCCGTAGGCGAAACAAAGCCATCAAGAGGACCCGGCAGACGTGAGATCGGTCACGGTGCGCTTGCTGAAAGAGCACTGGTGCCTGTGATTCCGTCGGTAGAGGAATTCCCCTATACGATTCGCCTTGTTTCGGAAATTCTTTCTTCAAACGGTTCTACTTCACAGGGTTCCATCTGCGGTTCCACACTTTCTCTGATGGACGCAGGCGTGCCGATCAAAGCCCCTGTTGCAGGTATTTCCTGTGGTCTTATCACAGAGGGCGACCGTTGGATGACAATGGTTGACATTCAGGGTCTTGAAGATTTCTTCGGAGATATGGACTTTAAGGTAGCAGGTACACACGAAGGTATCACCGCGATTCAGATGGATCTGAAAATCAGCGGTCTGACACCCGAAATGGTAAAAGAAGCCCTTTATAAAACGCATAAAGCACGTGACTATATTCTTGATGAGGTAATGCTGAAAGCGATACCGGAGCCGAGAAAAGAGCTTTCAAAATATGCACCGAAAATGCTTTCAACCACGATTCCTGTTGATAAGATTCGCGAAGTGATCGGTTCGGGCGGCAAAGTGATCCAGAAGATTTGCGCAGAATGTGATGTTAAAATCGACATTGAGGAAGACGGACACGTATTCATCAGTGGTCTTGACACCGAAAACTGCAAACGTGCATTGACGATTGTTGATACGATCGTAAGTGACCCAGAGCCGGGCGCTATCTATAAAGGACGTGTTACACGTATAATGGACTTTGGTGCCTTCGTTGAGATCGCTCCCGGAAAAGAGGGACTCTGCCATATTTCACAGCTTGATGTCAAGCGTACCGAAAAGGTAACGGACGTTGTTAGTGTTGACGATGTCATTATCGTCAAAGTGCTTGATATTGACGATAAGGGCAGACTGAACCTTTCACGCCGTGAAGCGCTGATAGAGGTGGAGGGATTGAAGCCGGAAAACGAACTGCCGCCGCGCCGTCCGTCGGGTCCGCGTTCCAATTTCCACAGAAACGACAGAAGATCCAATAATAATTAATATCATTCATTACGGCTGTCATATTTGATCGAACGGTATGACAGCCGTGTTTTATCTCTTGGTGCAACAAAACATAACATTTATAGGAATAAAATGTTATGTTTGATTGGTTGTATTTTTATCCTTTGCTATTTATAATAAATTCATAACGGATGTTAAAAATAGTAGCAAAGGTGGTATTGGTATGAGAAAACATTTTCTTGACAATGCAAGATACACAATCGTGATTACGGTTATTGTGTATCACGTTTTCTATCTCTTTAATAGTGTGGGTGTAATAGGCAATCTGAAAATACAGGGTATCCCACAATTTGACATTGTGGAATATGTATTGTATCCGTGGATGATGACAGCTTTGTTCATCATTTCGGGAGCCGGTGCAAGATTCGCTCTTATCAAAAACAAGAAGAATGGAAAAAACTTAAAGGACTTTATGAAATCAAAATGCCGGCATATTCTTCTTCCGTCGATCGTTTATATTTTTGCGATTGGCTGGATGACGGGATATCTTTCGGATTATTATAATGACGTTTTTCAGGGAAACGGCGATTCGATTCCAGGAATTTTCAAATATCTGATCTATTGTCTTTGCGGCATAGGTCCGAGCTGGTTCCTGCGTCAGTTGATGGTCTGCTTTATTGTTCTTGTTATCGTTGTAAAGCTTGATAAAAACGAAAAATTCTATCGGCTTGGCAAAAAAACAAATCTTGCTGTACTTCTTTTGATGTTTGTTCCTATGTGGCTCTGTGCGCAGATCGGAACATTGCCGTATATAGAAGTTTACCGCAACGGTCTTTATATCTTCTCATTTTTATTGGGATATGTGGTGTTTTCGCAGGAGAAAACCGAAGGACTTCTGAAAAAATATTTTTGGCTTTTTGCTGTCATTGCCGTGACTGCCGGAACGGTTTATACCATTGTGAATTACGGCAAGAACTTTGCAGAGCTTTCCAATCTGAACAGTATTCTGACGATTGTATATACCTATTTCGGAGCACTTGCTGTCATCAGCCTGATGAAAAAATGTTTTGATAAAGAATACCGTTTTACACGCTTTATGAAAATTCGGAGTTTTTCGTATTATCTTCTGCATTATCCGGTAATGGCGCTTTCTGCTTATGCCTTTGATCGATGTTTTCATCTGGCACCTGTGGCAATGTATCTTTCCGTATTTGCCGCAACAGCGGTTTTGCTGCCTTTGGTATCTTTGGCGATCAGAAAAATTCCCGTTATCAGAACGCTGCTTCTCGGTATGTAATTAATTATCAATGGAGGGATGAATTATGTTTTCTGAAAATTTGACTGCTATGCGTAAAATTCACAGTATAACTCAGGAAGACCTTGCCGAAGCGGTCGGTGTGTCGCGTCAGGCAATTGCCAAATGGGAAAACGGCGATACCGTACCCGATATAGAAAAATGTCAGAAACTTGCACAGATTTTCGGGGTATCATTGGATGACCTTGTGAACCATCAGACAGAGAACATCGGTTTGCCGGTTCCGCCCAAAGGAAAGCATTTATTCGGTATTGTAACGGTTGGCGAAAAAGGTCAGATCGTGATACCGAAAAAGGCGAGAGATCTGTTCTCAATTCAATCGGGCGATCAATTAATGATTCTCGGTGACGAAAACACCGGAATTGCCATAATGAAAGCAGATGAATTTATGATGTTTGCGGAAGAAGTAAGAAAAAACTTTGGAAAATAACCCATCAAAAATCTCAAGTTGTGCAATCTGTACAACTTGAGATTTTTTTATTTACTTAAATTAATTTATTTGGTATAATAAGAATGTATAATAATTTGTTGAGATGAGTGAAAAATACATAGAATATGTCAATCGAAAACCATATAAAGGAGGAATTTATGTGCTTGAAAAAGGAACCGTTATCAATGGTATGTATCAGATTATGGAACAGGTCGGAAAGGGCGGAGGAGGTACGGTATATAAAGCCTATCACCTCAATTTGCAGAAAGAGGTAGCTGTAAAGCGCATCAACGATTCTTGGAAAAATATTATGGATTCCCGTAAAGAATCCGATATTATCAAGTTTTTGAAACACCAGTATTTGCCGCAGGCGTATGACTTTGTGGAGATGGAAGACGGTATTTATACCGTAATGGATTTTATTTCGGGTTATTCACTCGACAAGTATCTTAACGGTACCTATCATTTTTCACAACAGCAGGTCATTCGCTGGACAAGACAGCTTACCGAAGCGCTTGTTTATCTTCACAGTCAGAAACCGCCGATTATTCACAGTGACATTAAGCCTGCCAATATAATGATAACGCGCGAAGGCAATGTTTGTCTGATCGATTTTAACGTTTCTCTGGTTGCCGCTCCGGGGAATTATATCCGTGCCACAAGCCGCGGCTATGCTTCTCCCGAACATTCATTGAATGTGCAGCCGATCAATCAGCCGGTGCCGAATCAGCCTTTTGTACCTTTGTATCATTTCGGAATGACCGTTCCGCTGGATGCAAGGTCGGATATTTACAGTCTTGGTGCTACACTTTATCATATCGTCACACACAACAGACCGCCTGTTTTTCCCGAAAAGCTTCAGCCCATACCATATGTTATTGAGGGTTACGACGACGCATTTATCAATATTATCAATAAAATGATCTGTTTTGACCCGAATGAGCGGTACCAAAGTGCGAAAGAACTTTTAAAAGATTTAAACAACATTAAAAAAATCGACAAACAATATCTTCGCCACAGAAGGGCGCGTTTTGCAGTCAATACAATATTTCCTGCCATTATGGTGGGCGCTGTTTTGCTTTCTCTCGGCGGTAAGATGAAAATGGAAAGTGAAGCAGTCGAAACCTTCGATAATGATATTGTGTATGCCGATAATTGTGTAAAAAACGGACAGTATGACGAAGCCGAAAAATATTATAATGAGGCAATGGGAATCAATTCCGAAAGTATAGAGCCGTACAGCGGTATGCTTTCGATCTATTCGGATAAGGGTGAATTTGAAGCCGCAGTAAAATACGGAACGGACACGCTGGCACAACACAATTTCACGGAGAAAACGACGGAAAAGCAAAAAGCGGATTTTGATTATATGATCGCTAATGCGTATTTTGAGCAGGAGGATTATAACAATGCAATCGTCTTTTACAAGAAAACAACCGACTTGTATCAGGGCAATCCCGAATATTACCGTGACTATGCGATTGCTCTTGCGAGAACCAATGAAGTTGAAAACGCAAAAAGTGTATTAAGTATTGCGCAGACCCTTCATCTGGAAACAGATTCAGTGGAACTTGTCAATGCAGAGATCGCCTATGCCGAAGGCAATTACAGTGAATCGGTCGGATATTTCAAAAATGCGGTCAGTCAGTCCAAAAGTACGACTCTTACACAAAGAGGCTATTTGTATTTGTGCCGTGCCTATCAGATGTTAAAGCGATATGATGATGTGATCGATGTTTTAACGAAGAATGAAAATCTGTTCGATGATGTACGCAAAAAAACCGCCCTGAAAATGTGTGCTGAAGCTTACGTGAATAAAGCACAAGAAACAGCCGATACGATTGAAAAAGAAAACTGCTGTAAAAAAGCAATCGAACTCTATACCAAAATCAAATCCGCAGGTTTGGTAACAAAAGAAACGAATTTCAATTTGGCGATCGCCTATGAAACAATGGGAGATTTTGACAACGCAAGGGCAATACTGAACGAAATGACTTCCGAATATCCCGACGACAGCTCGGTTTATGCAAGGCTTGCGATTCTTGAGGCTGATGAACAGGAACTTGTGGAGCCGCCGCTGCGCAATTATGACAAATTTATCGAGTATTATAATAAAGCGATAGAATTAAACAAGAAGAATGAAGTGAACGGAACCGGCGGTTCGTATATCGCATATATACAGGATCTCAAACGTCAGTTGACAGATAAAAACTATATAAAGGAGAATACACAATGACGATCGGTGAAATGATGTTTTACGGCGGAATGGCACTGTTTGGTCTTGCAGCAGTACTATTGATCGTTGTCAATCTTGTTTTGAACGCCAAAGGCAGGAAGCTCAAAAAAATGCTTCATCAAAAATATGATATTTAGTGAGGTGTTTTGTAATGATAACGTGTGTAAACTGTAAAATCCAGTATGATGAAAACAGGAGATTTTGTCCGCGCTGCGGAATGATCAACAAGTCGCCGCAGACGACTCCCATACAACAAGCGCCAACGGTACCTCAGCCACCACCATCCTCTCCGTACAGCACCTCTCCGCTGATTCAGCCGCCATCTGCACAGCAGGCACCATATCAATATCCCGTACCGTCCCAACAGCCGCAACAGTTGCCGTCACAACCGGAATTACCGCCGAAAAAGAAACGAAAAGGCGGATTTGTCGCTGTTATTATTGTAATATGTATTGTTATTATGGGCATAGCTGTCGGAGCATTGATGATATTTTCCAATCAGGGAAGTCAACAGGAATCCTCACCGGATAAGCAGGCACTGTTGGAACAGCAAATTTCTCTCGGTGAAAAATATCTTTTGGAAGAAAATTATGAAGAAGCGATCGTTGCCTTCAAAACTGCCATCGATATTGAGCCGAACAATCCCGAATTGTACATCAAGCTTGCCGATACCTACATTGCAGCAGGCAGAAGCAAGGAAGCACTGGAAGCACTGGAGGACGGTTATGAAAAGACTGGTGACGAAAATATCAAGAAAAAGATAGAAGAAGTCAAAATAGAAATACAGTTTGAGGATCTAATGACCGAAGGTCAGAACGAATATAACAACAAAAATTATGAAACCGCCATCAATAAATTTAAAGAAGCAATTTCGCTGAAACCGAAAGAGGTCCAGCCATATTTGTCGGCAGCGGACGCTTATATCGCCAATAAAGATACAGGCGGCGCAAAAGAAATCTTGAAAGAAGGCTATCAGCAGACAAAATCCGACGAGATCAAAAACAAGCTTGACAATCTTCCATCTTATCAAAAAGCCTATTGGAACGTCATTCAAAAGCTGATTGAGGAGAATGGGGAAGGAAAGGTCATTGAAGATGAACAGCACGAAGGACAATATCGTGCGACAGGTGTTTTCTTTGTAAGACTGTTTAATAATGACGATGACAACGAGGAAGAGTTGTTCTGTATTTATTTCGGAGAGAATAATGCAGGTTATTCCGAGGTTTATGATTTTGACGGCGAAAAAGCGCAGAGTGTGTATAAAGATAATATTATCAGATATGATGGCAGTTCCGGAAATTATATTATTGAAAAGCACATTTTTGAAAACGGTCAATTTGAAGTTTATCTTGATAACAACACTTATGGAAATCTGTCGTCCGTTCTGAATGAAACAAATGGCATCATCAATGCGTTGAAAGAGGGAAAATCAAAACCCGATGAGAGCGTGCCAACCGAACAGAGCATTCCTCCGGAGGAGAGCAGTCAGCCCGAAGAAAGCAGCCGAACGGAGGAAAGCAGTCAGACAGCAGTGATAACCAATACCGAAGCTCACAAGGTTTATCAGGAAGTGCTAGATCAGGATGAGATCAAATGGAGCAGTGACAGCGACAGGAGCTACAGTTCCTCGGACTATTCCTTTAAGCTGATCGATCTAAACAACGACGGCGTTGATGAATTATTGCTAACATGCAACCCTGCTTCTCACGCAGAGGGATATATGAAAATCGGTATGATTTCCGACGGTGAATTTAAGTTGGTTTCATACGGTGAAGCTGTCAGAAGCTATTACCCGAAAAGCGGAGTTGTCATCTGTCATTATAGCAATATGGGACAATCCTCCAATGTTTATTCTGTTCTGAAAGATAATGAATTGCTGCCGTTTGCGGAAACGATCACAGATTATGATGATCCCTATGCGGCAAGTAATTGTCAAAAGATCGAAAGTACATCACCGTGGTCTGCTTCCGATATAACACCGGAAGAATTTGAAGATTTGTTAAATCAGTATTTAACGGAAGATGATTCAAAAATAGAAATTGAATATAATGATTTCTATGAAAATACAGAAGAAAACCGAAACGAAAACCTGTGATCATCTCAATAACAAAACCCTGCTGTCAAGTATCTCAATACCTTGCAGCAGGGTGATTTTATCTGTTTCCGCGGTCAAAATGCGTCAGATTTTTGATGACCTCTCCGGCAATGATTAGACCGACAACAGAGGGAACGAATGCCGTTGAACCGGGAATATCACGGCGTTCCGTACATTTTCTTGCCGTACCCGGAGGGCATATGCAATGCTCCCGACAACTGATAGCCATATCTTCCACCGGACGGATGGGCTTTTCTTTTGAATAAACAACTTTCAGCTTTTTAATGCCTCTTTTGCGACATTCATAACGCATCACTCTTGCCAAAGGACAAACAGAAGTTTTGTAAATATCCGTAACCTCGAAAGCGGCGGGATCTACTTTATTTCCTGCTCCCATTGAGCATATGATCGGTGTGCCGGCGGCTTTTGCATTCATCACAAGCTCCAGCTTTCCTTTTACAGTGTCGATCGCGTCAACGATATAGTCATACTGTGTAAAATCAAACTGATCCTTTGTATCGGGCATATAAAAGGTTTTGTAGGTATGCACCTGGCAGTCGGGATTGATTTCGTGGACACGTTCCTCCGCAACATCTACCTTATATTTGCCGATCGTTTTTCTTGTGGCTATGATTTGTCTGTTAATGTTGGTCAAACAGACCTTGTCGTCATCGATCAGGTCAAGACTGCCTACTCCCGAACGAGCCAATGCTTCTACGGTATATCCTCCGACACCTCCGATACCGAAAACCGCAACTCTTGATTTTTCAAGAATTTCCATTGCGTCCTTTCCAAAAACCAGCTCTGTTCGTGAAAATTGATTAAGCATTAACAATATCTCTCCTTAAAGTTTTTCATTATTCAAAGTTTTCGTAAATGTCCTCACAGCTTCTCATTGCCAAAATGGTCTGCTCAATCAGATAATTCAAATCCCAGCCGAGCATTTTACAGCCGCGTTCAATGACCTCTCTGGAACAGCCAGCAGCAAAATTAGCATTTTTGTATTTTTTTCTGACCGATTTAACTTCTATATCTTGAACGCTTTTTGACGGGCGCATTAAAGCAGCGGCATAGATTAAGCCTGTCAGCTCATCAGCGGCATAAAGCACTTTTTCCATTTGGTGTTCGGGCTTTATATCAACAGTGATCGCGTAACCGTGGCTTGCCGTTGCCCTGACGATTCTTTCATCAATATGACGCTCGCGCATTATCTCCTGTTCTTTCATACAGTGTTCTTCGGGATACCTCTCAAAATCCAGATCGTGCAGCAGTCCGACAATACCCCAGAATTCTTTTTCTTTGGAGTATCCGAGCAGATCCGCAAAATATTTCATTACACCCTCAACGGTCAGCGCGTGTTTCAAATGAAAATGCTCTTTGTTATATTCACAAAGAAGCTCCCAAGCCTGTTCTCTTGAAATAGTTTCACTCATTGTTTTCTCTCCTTTATATAAAATATAAAACCTATCATATTAGTAAGTATAGTATATTCTTGATCTTTTTGTCAATAAGGAAAGAAAGAGAAATCATTAGATGACGGTTTTCAAATATTCATCAATTTCCTTTTCGCTGGTAAGGTTCATCACATTTTGAGTTATCTCTTCGGCTTGCTGTTTTGTGAACTTTGAGATAGATTTTCTGACAGAAAGTACAGACGGTGCAGACACACTGAATTCCGTCAGTCCGAACGAGATCAGCAAGGGTATCATCAGCGGATTTGCCGCCGCTTCACCGCACATTCCGACAGGAATATGATTTTTTTGTCCACATTCGATTGTTCGTTTTATCATTCGCAGAACACTTGGCTGAAATACCGAATATAAATAAGAAACGCTGCTGTTTCCCCTGTCACAGGCCATTGTATAGCCGATCAGGTCGTTGGTTCCTATACTGAAAAAGTCGGCTTCTTTTGCCAGAATATCCGCAATAACGGCAGCGGCGGCAGTTTCGATCATCACACCGATTTCAATATTTTCGTCAAAGGTGATGTGTTCGGCACGAAGTTCCTTTTTGACACTTTCCACCTGTGCCTTGCCCTCGCGCAGCTCATCAATACAGGTGATAAGAGGAAACATTATTTTGATGTTTCCGAAGGCGCTGGCGCGAAGAATGGCACGAAGCTGTGTTTTAAATATATTTTCGTTTTTCAGGCAATATCGGATTGCCCGAAAGCCCAAAAAGGGATTTTCTTCTTTTTGCAGTCCTAAATAGGGCAGGGGCTTATCGCCTCCTATATCCAGTGTTCTGATAGTCAGCGGTTTTCCCTTTAAAATCAGCGCAGCTCTTTTGTATGCTTCAAACTGTTCTTTTTCCGTGGGAAAAGAGGTTCTGTTCATAAAAAGAAATTCCGTTCTGAAAAGTCCGACACCTTCACTGTCATATTCCATTGCCGCCAGCGCATCATCAGGATTTCCGATATTACAAAAAAGCTCGTATTTTTCACCGCTTGCCGATACCGTCTTTTTTCCTCTGAAAGTTTCAAGTTCTTTGCGTTCCTTAAAAAGCGTTTCGCGTTTTAAAGAAAAACTTTCAAGCATTGCAGCGTCGGGTGTGTTGATGACAATTCCCTCGCTGCCGTCAACGATAGCCGTACTGCCGTTTTTCAGTATGTCGACAGCGTTGGGAACGCTTAATACCGCAGGAATTTCCAAAGCTCGTGCGATGATGGCGGAATGGGAAGTGGTGCTTCCGGTTTCAGTGACGATCCCGACAATATTTTCTTTCACGATTTCCGCAGTCATTGAGGGAGTCAATTCTTTTGCCACCAGAATCGTACCTTTGGGGGCTTCGCTGATTTTTACTTCCTCTATGCCGAGGAGCAGGCGTAAGATACTTTTTTTGACATCACGTACATCAGCGGCGCGCTGCTTTGTCAAATCATCATCTGAAGCCGAAAAAACGGAGATGAATATATCGCATACGCTTTCCAATGCCGACTCCGCACATTGACCATTTTTGATGAGCTTTTCGGTTTCCTCTGCAAGGAACGGATCTTTTGCAATGCCGATATGTCCTGTTATAATTTCGGCTTCACTTTCGCCTGTCGTTTTTTTCAGTGCTTCCGCTTGTTTTTCCGTTTTGCGGCAGAATTTGGCAATAGCACATTGCAGTCGGGAAATTTCCGTATCGGTATCTGTTACTGTTTTCGGAATATACTTTAATGATTTTTCCTCGATCAAAAGCACCCTGCCGATTCCTACACCGTTCGATACGGCGATCCCTTTCAGCATTACAGTCACTCCTTATTCATTATTTTGAATATTTCGTCAATTTTACTTTTTGTCGCAAGAGCATTTGAAAAAGCGGTCGCGTTTCCGCAGGCGGTTCCGAGTTTCAGTGCATAAGAATAGTGATTGGTGGTTTTATATCCCGCAAGAAAGCCTGCAACCATTGAATCTCCCGAACCTACGGTATTGATCACTTTTTGTTTCAAAATGCCCGATCGGTGTTTTTTACCGAATTCATCTATCAGCAATGCGCCTTCGCCGCCGAGTGATACGAGAACATTTTTTGCACCCAGTTTTTGAAGTTCACGCGCATATATTTCAATATCCGTTTCATTATTGATTTCGGTATGAAAAATTTCGGCAAGCTCCTGACGGTTGGGCTTGATAAGAAACGGCTTGTATTTGAGAGAATTTAAAAGAAGCTTTCCGGAAGCATCCACAATAATTTGCAGATTCCTGCCGTTCAGTTCTTTCAGTATTGTTTCATAGGTATTATCCGGTAAAGTATTTGGAATACTTCCTGCCAGCACGATGGTATCGCTGTCGTGAATTTGCGATGTTTTTCGTATCAGCATTTCAAATTCGTCTTTGTCTATGTTTGGTCCCTGACAGTTGATTTCGCTTTCTTCCTCCGCTTTGATTTTGACATTGATTCTTGAAATTCCGTTTTTCAGCGGAATAAAATCCGTTTTTATCATTTCAGATCGAATACCATTTTTAATTGCTTCCCCCGTAAAGCCTGCAATAAATCCTAAAGCCGTACTTTGAAAACCAAGTTCGGCAAGAATGACAGAAACATTGAGTCCTTTTCCGCCGAAATAATATTCCTCACTGCTTGTACGGTTTGTGATTCCTTTTTCAAAGCTGTTTAAATGAACGACACAATCAATTGACGGGTTCAGCGTAACCGTATAAATCAAAATTTCGACCTCCGCATTTCAACTCTTTTTTCTTGATTCTATAGCATAATGGCAGGTTTGTCAATAATATCGAATGAATTTTTATGGGAATGATTTAATTTGTGATTATTCTTTTGATATTGAATAATTTTCAAAAATATGGTATCATAATTGTCGAAAAAAGGATAGGGGACTTGTAATATGACAAATAAAGAAGCAGCCGTAAAGTATTCTATGGGTGGTGCAGGGAAAGCAAGTATGTCTTTTTTAAGACTGGCTGTCGAAGCTTTTCTTGCCGGAATGTTTATCGCTTTAGCAGGGGCGGCATCTACGATTGCCGCGTCAACGGTAGAATCTCCGTCTTTGGCAAAGCTGATCACTGCTTTGATATTTCCGGCAGGGTTGGCGATGGTAATACTGAACGGAACAGAACTTTTCACAGGCAACAGCTTGTTGATCATTTCATTGATGGACAAGAAAACAAAAATAACAAATGTGCTGCGCAACTGGGCAATCGTATATATCGGAAATTTTGCTGGTTCTCTGTTTGTAAGTGTATTATGTGTTTACGGTCACGTATATCAGCTTTTCGACGGAGCAGCAGGCATTTCCGCCGGAGCAGCAGCGGCTGCAAAATGCAGTATATCCTTTGAGGACGCCTTGTTAAAGGGAATTCTGTGCAATATTCTTGTATGTGTTGCAGTAATGATGACGGTGATGACAGAAAATGTCACCGAGAAAATAGTAGCATTATTCTTACCAATAATGGTATTTGTTATCTGCGGATTTGAACACAGTGTTGCCAATATGAGCTATATCAGTACAGGACTTTTTCTGAAAGCTTCAGGTCAGCTTGATTCGTCTGTCAATGCCGATCATTTAACGTGGTGGGCATTTTTGATAACCAATCTTGTTCCTGTCACGCTTGGAAATATCATAGGCGGCTGTCTAACAGGTGTTGCTTATTGGTTTACCAATATCTGTAAAACCGATTGAATTTTCTCTCAACCAAAATACATATGAAATAAAAAACAAGGATCGTTGTATAATAAATACAGCGATCTTATTTTTATACTTTATCATATAATTTTACTTTTTTGTCAAAAAAATAGTTGTTTTGTTTTAGATTATATGATATAATAACAATACAATAGTTTACAAAACTAAATTTTTATTAAAAGGGTGTAAAAGATATGGCAAAGAAAACAGATATGATTGTTGAAGAAGAAACTTTGATCATTACTGGTGACGAAACCGAAAAGGATGTCGCTGCGGAAACAACAGAAGAATTAACTTCAGAAACAAATGAATCGGAGACTGCCGATGAAGCTGCCGAAAATTCGGAATCCGATACCGAAGAATCCGCTTCCGATGGCAGTGAAATCAACGAACCCCTGCTTACTGATGATGATGTGCTTGCCGAGCAGGAAAGAAAAGCAAAACTGAAAAGAACTGCCGCTATCGGAGCAGTAGGTGCAACGGTTGTCGGAATTGTCGCAGCTCTTGCAGTAAAGGCAATCAATAAAAATAAAAAGTAAGAATGATACAGCCTGAAATATAATAAAAATGAATTACCTTCCTGTATTTTGGATAAAATAATATCAAAAAAATGCAGGAGGTATTTTTATGCCGGAAAGAGTCGGTAAATATACAATTAAAATAAGCAATAATGTAAATATTCATTCTTCTGTCGGAATTGTCGGAAAAAAAGAGGGAGAAGGACCTTTGGGACAATGCTTTGACAAGGTTTTTAACGACAATATGCTCGGTCAGGATAGTTGGGAAAAGGCGGAAAGCACCCTTCAAACCACAGCGGTCGATACGCTTCTCGGCAAACAAAAATTAAGTGCGAGCGATATTGATGTAATATTTGCCGGAGATTTGCTGAATCAATGCATTTCGTCAACATTCGGACTGCGCGGACTGGATATTCCGTTGCTAGGGCAGTTTGGAGCCTGTTCCACGATGGCACAGACGTTGGCACTTGGAGCCATTTTTGTGGACAGCGGTGCGGCAAACAGAGCATTAGCGGTTACTTCCTCTCACTTTTGTACTGCGGAACGACAGTTTCGTTTTCCGATAGAGTACGGCGGACAGCGTACCCCTACGGCACAATGGACGGTAACGGGTGCCGGTGCGGCATTGATCGATAAAGAAGATTCGGGACCTTATGTGCGGAATGTTACCATAGGAAAAATCAATGATTTAAATATCAAAGACGCCAACAATATGGGTGCGGCAATGGCACCTGCGGCGGCAGATACCATCTTTAACTATTTTAATGATACTAACACAAAACCCGAAGATTATGACCTGATTTTGACAGGCGACCTCGGCAAAGTCGGTTCCGAGCTTCTTGCGGAAATATTGATGCGTGAAGGTATTGATATTTCAAACAATCATAACGACTGCGGACTAATGATGTACGATATAGAGGCTCAGGATGTTCATTCGGGCGGTTCAGGCTGCGGCTGCTGCGGTTCGGTTTTCTGCTCGCATATAATGCAGCGATTAAAGGCTTGCGATTTAAAAAATATACTGCTCATTGCAACAGGCGCATTAATGTCACCGACCTCAAGTCAGCAGGGGGAGAGTATTCCAAGTATTGCTCATCTGTTAAATATCTGCTGCAACACGACAAAAAACGATTAGAAGTATTGTAAAAATTACCACTTATATAAAATTGCAAAACGATAATAATATTATTGCAAACGCAAATCAATCAAAATTTAAAGGAGAAAATATTATGTCTAATAACTCTAATTCACTTAACGTTCCCGAAGCAAGAGAAGCTATGGAGCAGTTCAAGATGGAGTGTGCCAACGAAGTAGGTGTTAACCTCAAGCAGGGTTACAACGGCGACCTCACATCACGTCAGGCTGGTTCAGTAGGCGGTCAGATGGTCAAGAAAATGATCGAAGCATACGAAAGAAGTATGTGATTCAACTGCAAAATCAAAACTCAATAACGACCAAAACAGTTGATTGTCCGTCCAAACGGGATGAATATGCTCCGAAAACGGAAATCAAGTTTTGAGTTCGTATGAAAATAAAAAAGCTCCGTATCGACAGAAAAACTTTTTGTTGATACGGAGCTTTTATTGTGCTAAAATAACACTGTCAAATACATCATTTT
>CADCRH010000125.1 GCA_902803805.1 uncultured Ruminococcus sp. | reverse complement strand
TGTAGTTTCCGATAGCTTTCGGCAAGTTCGGGATTGGTTTCGGCAAGACGCTGTATGTGAAGCTGACGGCGTTTCAAAAGCCGTTCGTAAGCGTTGGGGTCTTTGCTCCGAAATTCCTCCGCCATACTCATTCTTTGCTTCGTCAGACGCTCGATCACGTTCGGGTCCATATCGTACATTCTTTGCTCGATAATTGTCCGCCTGTGTTCGATAAGGTCTTCTATCTGACGAATCTTTTCTTCGTCACCGCCGACATCTCCCGTTAAACGCATTTCCAGACGGTCAAGCAGTTCATCTTCATCAAAAAGATTGAAGCGCCCCCAACGGTTCAGCATTTCCGTGTCTTCTATCTTCTCGGCAGTCAGTGCCGTTTCGTCTTGGATTTTTCGGAAAATTTCCTCCGCGATCTTCGCCTTTACCTTTTCCGCGTCTTTGCCGAATGCCCACTCAAATTCAGCCTGTATGCCCTTGGAAGCTTTCAGGGCTTCACTGCCGTAATAAAGACTCTCTGTCGGTGACGGGGATTTTTTTCTGCGCAGGGAAAGCTTTTTAAAGTCCTTTTCCGTATCGGCTTCCTCTGTCGGATACGGGAGCCGAAGTCCTGCGTCACGCAGTGCTAGCGCCATTGTCATTCGTACCGCCCCTCGCTTCATCAGCTCTGTTTCACCGTATTTGCGGAGTTGGTCGTTCACCTCTCCGACGTGCTCGGTGATATAGAATTTGATACCTTTGTCACGGAATTTCCGATACATCAGCATCAGTCTGTCGGAAGCAGTAATATCAATGTTGCCGACCGCTCCTGCATTCACAATAATATATTTGGTGCTTTCGGTCACGGCATTTTCTATGTCACCCTGAAAGGTGTCGATATTGCCGAAAAACAGATTGCCGCCGAAACGGTAAATAATGGTGTTTTTGATCGGCTTTGCCTGACTGTTCCTGCCGAGCGTATAAAAGCCGTTTTTGCCCTTTATCACACCCATAAAGCTTCTCGGCGGCACGACCGCACGAATGATGACCGCCACAAAAGACAGCACCACACCGATGATCACGCCGTAAACCGTACCGAACAGCAGAACACCGAAAAATGCCGCCGCAAAAATATAGAATTCATTGCGGCTCGTTTTCCATAGTCTGACAGCAATATCAAATTCACAGGCATTCATTAATGCCGTGATAACGATAGCTGTCAAAACCGGTACGGGAAGATAACAAATGATCCCTGTGCCGAAATAAAGCACCGCCAGCATTGTGAGAGAAGCAAAAACCGAAAGCCACTGGGACTTTGCCCCGAACTGACGAACAATGCCCGTTCTCGATACACTGCCGTTGACGGGACAGCAGCCTGTTAGTGCCGCCGCAAAATTACTGACGGCATAAGATAAGATCTCACGGTTGTTATTCAAACGATAATCGTCTTTTAAAGCATTGGCTTTTGACGCAAGAAGCGATTCCGCCATAATGACTACGGCGATACTCAGGGACGAAAATGCCATATCGGCAAATTCACTCATATCGGGTATGGCAGGAAGCATATGAAATCCGGGAAAACCGCTTTGTACTTCGGGCAAAAGCTTTATCCCGTATCGGTCGATACCAAAGAATACCGTCAGCAGCGCCCCCATCAACATCATCACGACCGACATCGGCAGTTTGGGCATTATTTTCTTAAAAAGCATAATAATTATGATCGTTGCCGCTCCGAGCAGCAGCGACGGAGCATTAAAACTGCCTGTCTGCTCTACAATATGCCTGATCAGCTCTATGCCTTCGCCCGAACCGGCAGTACCGCCGAAAAGCTTGGGAATCTGCATTAAAATAATGGTACAGCATATTCCCGATACAAAACCGCCCATCACCGGCTCGGAAATGTACTGTACGGCTCGCCCTGCCTTGATCAGATAAAAGATCGTCAGCCAGCAGGCAACGAAAAAGGCGATCGTCGGAACCAGTGCCAAAGCCGCTTCCGACTCTGCTGCCGCACCCATTGACGCAATGACCGCCCCCGTCAATGCCGCAGGCGCGGCATCCACACCAAACACGAAATCACGTGTGGTTGTCATCGATCCAAATAAAAAAATAGGTACGACCGAACCGTACAGACCGTATTGCATAGGAAGTCCGGCAATTTGTGCGTACCCCATAGAAATCGGGATCGATACTAGCGCAACAATGATTCCCCCAAACATATCCTTTAAAAAATCGACTGCCGACCATTCCGAAAAATACTTTTGCCGATATTGCCTGATCAAATCATTCACACAAACCCTCCCATATTCATTCTCGTTCTTCTATTATAACAATACCATAAATTTAATTCAACATTTTTTTATCAATTATCCATATTCACAATACCCACATCATTTCCGTCAGCTAAACCGCTCCCGTATCCCCGCAGGGCAATTATGAATTATGAATTATGCATTATGAATTAAATTAGTGGTATGAATTTTTGAGAAAGTGTGGTATGATAGGGGTATAATAAATTACAGAAAGCAGTGATGACAATGAAACGGCTTGATATGGAAAGCGGAAGAACGTTCAGTTACGCGGCGGATATTTCCGTTCTTGAGGAATATTACGAAAAGCAGTACGAATTGATAAAGGCAGGAAATACCGACCTTGCGACACTGGAACTGGTAATGCTGGGCAATGCGTTGGATTTTATTCATCTTGCTGATACATCATTCGGCATTAAGCTTGACGGAAGCGAAAACTCGGTCGCAGTTTTTGATGAAGTGCTGGACGCGCTCAACCGCGGAATTTTACAAAAAAACCTGTTCAGCGAGAAAAACGACGATATTGCAAACAAAGCGGCAGCGTATCTGGGCTTTTTGGTGATAGCCAATATCGGCGGTGAATGGGAAGATACCGAAAACGGTACGGCTGTCAGTGTGAACGGAAGAACGGCTTATGTGGGCGAATTTGTGGCAAAACGCCTGATGAGCGGCTCCGAACTGAACGCCGTGAGCTATTATCAATCAATTAAACTTGTAAAGCAATAAACGGAGGATCTACTATGGCAAATCACAGAGCCGACAGAATGTCGGAGGATATACAGAGAGAAATTGCGGCGCTTCTTCGCGAAATGAAGGACCCCAGACTGCACGACGGAATTATCAGTGTGGTACGCTGCGATATGGCACACGACCTTTCATACTGTAAAGTCTATATCAGTTCGATGAAAGGAATCGATACCGCAAAACAGGCGGTCAAGGCGCTTGCCAACGCACAGGGCTTTATCCGCCGTGAACTGGGGGTAAGGCTGAAACTGCGCTATGCACCTGCACTGTCCTTTGAGGCAACGGACTCCATCGAATACAGTGCCAATATCTCCAGAATACTGAACGATATAGAGAGCAAACAGCAGGAAAGACAAAAAAACAAAGAGATGGATGAAAACGGTGAGAACAATGAAAATTCTGACACTGAATGAAATTGCGGCTCGTTTGAAAGAACACGACAATATATTGGTGCTGATGCACAAATCGCCCGATGGTGACGCTGTCGGCTGTGCCTACGGGCTGTGCCTTGCACTGCGCCAACTCGGCAAAAACGCAATGCCGCTGTGCAGTGACGCAATCGACAAAAAATATGGCTATATCACTTCAAAGCTTCCTGAACAGCACTTTGAGCCGCAGTATATCGTTACGGTGGATATTGCAGCCGCCCATCTGATTGGTGAGGAGATCAAGCAGTACAGAGAGTGTGTTGACCTTTGTATTGACCACCACGGTTCCAATACAGGCTTTGCCAAAGAGGGCTATGTCGATGCCGACAGCGGCGCCTGCGCGGAAATTATCGCAAAGGTCATTGAACGGATGGGCGCTGACATTGACAGCGACACAGCAAATGCGATATTTACGGGAATCAGCACCGATACGGGCTGTTTCAAATATTCCAACACCACCTCAAACACATACCGTATCGCCGCCGATATGATAGACAAGGGGGCAGACGGTGCTTATATCAATCGGATTATGTTTGACACTAAGTCACGCGCACGGCTGGAAGTGGAGCGCCTTGCACTGGAAACAATGACCTTTTTCGATGACGGAAAAATCGCCGTCATTTGCCTGACCAACAAAATGCGTGAGCTATCTAAAGCGAC
Source organism: uncultured Ruminococcus sp. (assembly GCA_902803805.1). Taxonomy (GTDB): domain Bacteria; phylum Bacillota; class Clostridia; order Oscillospirales; family Acutalibacteraceae; genus UBA1213. Next base: position 2,443 of record CADCRH010000125.1, on the reverse strand, counting down.
CGAGGGCGATACCGAAGGCATTTCGTCACTGCCTAGACAGATAGAGGGCGTAAAAGTAGGAATCACACTGAACGAAAAAGACGAGAATCAATTCAAAATTTCCGCAAGAAGTACGGGCGATGTGGATGTGTCAAAGCTTTGCGCGCGCTTCGGCGGCGGCGGACATAAAGGCGCGGCAGGCTGTCTGATAGCCGGAACGCTGGAAGAAGTCAGAGAAAAAATCACAGCGGCAGCAATCGAGGCTGTGAAAGAAATTTCGGGTGAAGTATGAACGGAATCATTATTATCGATAAACCAAAAGACTTCACTTCCTTTGATGTTGTGGCGGTCGTCAGGAAATGTCTGCACGAAAAGAAAACAGGGCATACGGGAACACTCGACCCGATGGCAACGGGTGTTTTGCCGATACTGCTCGGCTGTGCGACAAAGGCACAGGTGCTTTTGCCTGATACCGATAAAGAATATGAAGCGGATTTCCGTTTCGGAATGACGACCGACACATTGGATATTACGGGAAAGGTATTGAGTACCGCGCCATCCGATGTGACAGCAGAGCAGATCGAAAAGATATTGCCGAAATTTCGCGGAGAAATAATGCAGATACCGCCGATGTATTCGGCAGTGTCAAAGGACGGTGTGCGCCTGTATGAGTTGGCGCGAAAAGGAATCGTGACGGAGCGTGAAGCGCGCCCCGTCACGGTCAGTACGTTGGAACTGCTGAACTTTGATGAAACAACACAGTGCGGCAAACTGAAAATAGCCTGCTCAAAGGGAACTTATATTCGTGTCATATGCGACGATATGGGCAAAGAACTGGGCTGCGGCTGTGTGATGACGGCACTCCGCCGCACACGTGCCTGCGGCTATACACTAAATGATACCGTCAGCATTGAAACGGTGCGAAGCCTGTCCGGGAAAACCGAAAGCGAGATTGCCGCGTATCTTCGCCCCGTGGACAGTGTTTTCGGCGAATACGGCAGTATCAGAATATCCGAAAGTCAGACCGTCAGATTCAATAACGGCGGCGGTCTGATGTTGTCCAGAGTGCGCGGACTGACCGATCAGACCGACGGCACACTTTACAGAGTTTACAGCGATAAAAATGTTTTTCTCGGTCTTGGCGTTGTCAGTGCCGAAAAGGACGAATTGTCCGTCAAGAAACGGTTCCCGTCAGAATAACCGAAGAATAGGAAGAAAGCGGATGAAAATGGAGATCATCAAAACACTGAAACATTCAAAAGAATCGACATCAACGGCACTGGGCTTTTTTGACGGTGTTCACAGCGGACACGCTTCCGTCATTGCGGAGGCGGTCAGCTATGCAAAACAAAACCATCTGGTTCCTGCGGTATTTACCACACAGCAAATTCCCCGTTCGGTTTTGAACAACGAAATGATTGGTTCAATTACCACGCTGGATGAAAAGTTGGCTGCATTTGAGGGATTGGGAATAGAGCGTGTCTATATCCTGGATTTCAGGGAGATTATGCACATCACGGCGGAGGATTTTGTTCGTGACATTCTTCTCGGCTGTTTCAATGCACGTCACGCGGTATGCGGCTTCAACTATCATTTCGGCAGCGGCGGCAAGGGCAGCGGCAGTACCCTTAGCGACCTTTGCCGACAGTACGACATCACGGTAACGACACAGCACCGTATCGGGTTTGAAGGACTTCCCGTCAGCTCAACGCGCATACGCAATGCCGTTGCAAGCGGCGACATTCCGAATGTCAACAAAATGCTCGGCAGACGCTACGGTTTTCGGCTTCCCGTCATACACGGCAGACAGCTCGGCAGAACCATAGGAATACCGACACTCAACCAAAAATTTCCCGACGGTCTGATTGTACCGCCGTTCGGTGCATATGCCACTTCCGTGACCGTTGACGGCAAGGAATACTGTGGTGTTACCGATATAGGCGTGAAGCCCACTGTCGGCTCGGACTGCGTATTGATCGAAACGTGGCTTCCCGATTACTGCGGCAGAGATCTATACGGAGAAATTCTTGACATCCGTTTTCTATCCTTGATCCGTCCCGAAAAAAAATTCGACAGCCTTACCTCCCTACAATCCGAAATCCTCAAAAATGCCGAAACAGCGAGAATAATTCATAATTGCCCTGTGGGGAACCGTAAGAAGTGATGTAGCCGTGAGTTGTGATGAAGAGGATTCATTATTCTTTATTTCCGATTTTGTTGGGTAGATCACATAGATGGTTCTGTCGTACAGTTCGGCATAGAATGAGGTGTTGTTGTAATCATATTTTGAAAAAATAAACTGCCTTATTGTTCGCACAATAGGGCAGTAATGGATAAAATAAAACAACCGCCCTATTGGACGGTTGTTTTGATGTTGGCATCTTCCTATTTTTCCGGGCAGTCGCCCACCAAGTATCTTCGGCACGATTGAGCTTAACTTCCGTGTTCGGTATGGGAACGGGTG
>CADCRH010000124.1 GCA_902803805.1 uncultured Ruminococcus sp. | reverse complement strand
TAAGAGCCTGTTTAAAATCTTAGCACCGCACAGCACGTATATTAAAACAGACTCTAAGAACCGTGGGAAATGCGGCAATATTTTTATAAGTAGTTTTGAATATCCTCGGAAACATCGGAAATTTTAATTTTGGAAAGTTCCTTTTCCATAGCGGACTGCACACGTTGGAGTTTTTCATCAAGAGAGCTGTGGATATTTTTTCCTACCGGACATTCGGGATTGGGATGTTCGTGAAAATGAAAAAGTCCCTCATCATCAACGCACTCGACGGAATGATAGACGTCAAGAAAGGTGATCTCGTCAAGTGGTTTGGCAAGATTGGCACCGCCCGAACCTCTGACAATATCAACAAGCCCAGACGCTTTGAGCTGTGACAGGATCTTTCTGATAATAACGGGATTGACATTAACACTGCCTGCGAGAAAATCACTTGTCAGTTTGTATTGATTTTTGAAAACATCGATACAGACAAGAATATGAACCGCGATCGTAAATCTGCTTGAAATTTGCATAATATCACCTGATAAAATTTGATTCATAAAAATAATAACAAATCCGTATCAATTAATCAAGGCCCGAATCCTGCGAAGATTCGAGCCGAACAGATAGGAGAATATTATTCTCTGACCACACTGATTCTCTTTTGAATATTGTTGCCCTTTTCGATTTCATCCACCATTGCGATGGCATAATCCGCATAAGAAATAATGCTTTCGTTTTTGCTGTTGAGCGTCAGCTCCTCACCGCCGAGAATGTATTTGCCTGTTCTTTCGCCGTCAGCCTGGAAGTCACCGGCAGGGCTTACAAATGTCCATTTGACATCGCTGCGTTCACGAAGTTCTGCAAGAGCCTTGCCTTGCGCTTTGGCAAGAGGAAGAAATTCGGGTGGGAAATCCTCACCGTCGCAAACCTGTACAGTATGTTCTTTGTTAACATACAGACTGCCTGCACCGCCTACCACAAGAAGTCTTGTATCAGTGCCGCTTAATATATCACAAAGATGTCTGAGTGAATCGCTGTGCAGATGAAGTGTATCTGCTGTCCAGGCACCGAATGCGTCAACAACCGCATCAAAACCTTTCAGGTCATCGGCAGTAAGGTCGAAAATATCCTTTTGGATATAGGTCTGTGCTTCTGTATTGTTTTCCTCTCTGCGTCCGAAGGCAGTTACCTCAAATCCTCTGTTGACTGCTTCCGTGATGATTTTGCCTGCTGCTCGTCCGTTTGCTGCCACTACTGCAATTTTCATTATAATGTCCTCCTTGGAATGATCAATTTAAATAGTTGTAACTTTTTTGATTACAACTATATTATATAACAGCTTTGTTGTAATGTCAATAGTTACAATGAAATTTTTTTGAAAAATTTTCTAATATCGAATATATCGTTGGTATTTTCGGTAAATGTTTGACACAAAGAGGAAAGCTATGGTATAATTGATACAATATTTGATGGAAAACGGAGGAGTGACAATGAAATTTTTTCATCTGTCCGATCTGCATATCGGACTGAAGCTGATCAATCGTGACTTAAAAGAAGATCAGGAATATATTTTGAATCAAATCGTAAAACGAGCAGCCGAGGAACAGCCTGATGCGGTTTTGATCGCAGGAGATATTTATGATAAGGCGGTGCCGTCTGCCGAAGCTGTAGAAGTTTTTGATGATTTTATCAGAAACCTGACGAATGCATTGCCCGATACCGCTGTTATGATCATCAGCGGCAATCACGACAGTACATCCCGTATCAATTGTTTCCGAAGCGTGCTTTCCAAAAACCGGCTTTATATGATCGGAATACCGCCGCAGAGAGAGGACGAGTATATTGAAAAAGTGACGCTCTGCGACGAATTCGGAGAGGTTCATTTTTATCTGCTCCCGTTTGTCAAGCCGTCTATGGTGAAACAAATTGTCGGTACGGATGAAAACGGCAACAATCTTTCCTATAATGAAACAATACGAAAATTGATTGAACGTGAAAATATCAATACAGAACAGCGGAATGTCCTTGTGAGCCATCAGTTTTACATTCCGAAAAATCAAACAGCCGATGATATAGAGCGTATGGATTCCGAGATTCGCACGGTAGGCAATATTGACGAGGTTTCCGCAGAAATACTGGAATGTTTTGATTATGCCGCGCTCGGTCATATTCATAAGCCGATGAAAGCAGGAAGTGACAAATGGCGCTATTGCGGAACACCGATCGCCTGCTCCGTCAGTGAAGCCGAACAGCAAAAGGGAATCATTGTGGTGGAACTGAATGAAAAAAATGCAGAACTTGTGCCAAGAGTGATTCCCATTGAACCGCTTCGTAAGGTGAAAATCGTAAAAGGAACACTGGAGGAGGTTTTGACACAGAAATGTGATGATTATGTGACTGTGATTCTTACTGATACGATCGATCTGGATGTGATCGATATGCAGGACAGGATCCGAAACGCATTTCCCTATCTTCTTGAAATACGCCGCGAAAATCAACGTGGTGCCGATTACAGCCGTGAGATGGTTCAGGAAAATATTCTTGACCCTTATGAACTTTGCTGTTCTTTTTTGAAAACCGTGAACGATACGGAAAAAGAAATTTTGCGTGATGTCATCAATCAGATTAGCGAGGTGTCCGAATGAAACCGTTAAAATTAACAATGCAGTCTTTCGGTTCCTACGGCAGAAAAACCGAAATCGACTTTGAAAGTCCGAATCAGAATTTGTTTTTGATCACCGGAGATACCGGAGCAGGAAAAACCACCATATTTGACGCCATTGTTTTTGCGCTTTACGGAGAAGCAAGTTCGGGCACCAATAAAAAAGAGGGCACCGTACTGCAAAGCCAATATACCGATTATGACAGTGAGCCGTATGTAGAGCTTACTTTTTCCGACGGAAATGCAGGTGCTGTCTATACGGTCAAGCGTGTGCCGAGCCATATCAGGATCAAAAAACGGGGCAGCGGAATCAAAAAGGAAACAGGTTCGATCTCCTTAATAATGCCTGATCACACGGAATATCCGTCAAAGGAAGCCAATCAAAAATTGATCGATATTGTAGGGCTTACCAAAGACCAGTTTATGCAGGTCGCAATGATCGCACAGGGAGAATTTATGGAAATGCTCCGTGCGAAATCGGACGATAAAAAAGAGATCTTCCGCAAACTTTTTAATACGGGAATGTATCAAAAAATCACTGAGGAACTGGCAAACCGAAAAAGAAAAAAAGAAAAAGAACTGGCAGCGATGAAAACCGAATGGATCACTGTGGCAAGAAGTGTGCTCATTCCTTCCAAGTATGAAACATATGAGGAACTGACCGCACTGAAAAAGCAGCTGACTGACGGGGATGTATCGCAGACCGAAGCATTTTTGTCACAGCTTGAAAAGCTTTGTACGGAACTGAAAATTGCCTGTGATAATGCCAAGAAACAGTATGATTCTGCCGACAGACAAAGAGATGAGGCAAATACAGCCTTCACTGATGCGAAAAATCTTTTGCAGCATTTTAAACATCTGGAGGACGCCCAAAAGGTCATCACCAAATATCACGAAAAAGAAGAAGCCATCCAAAAAACAATCGTGCTTATCGGCAAAATTCGCAGTGCCTACGAGATCAAGCCGCCGTATGAAATGTATGTTGATGCTGAAAATGCCGTTAAAAAAGACGAAAACGAGCTTTCGGAAAAACAACGGAAAATGCCCGTTTTATTGGAAGAAGCAACAAAAACCGAACAGGAAGAACAGACAGCAAACGACAATTATCATCATTCTTTGGAGCATTGCAACAAAATTTCCGAAAAGGTGTCAAAGGCACTGGAAAGCTTTGAAAAAATCAAAGAAGCAAAAATCCGGACAGAACAAAAAGAACGGCTTTGGCAGCAGGAAGAACGGAAATTGTCCGACAAGCAAAAAGAACTGGAAGTACTGGAAACCGAAGAAGCCGAAAAAAGAATCCAAGCGGAAAAGCTGTCGGATTTGCCGAAGCGGCTGGCAGAATGGGAAACAAAAAAGAATCGGCTGGACGAATCGGAAAACGAAGTCCACAACCTTCTTTTGTTGGAAAAGGACTTGAATACGCTTGATGATAAGCTCCATCGTTTAAATGATCGATTTTCCGCCGAGCAGGAAAGCTACCGGAAAAAGAATGCTGACTATGAGAATATGGAGCATCTGTTTCTGAACAATCAACTGGGAATTATCGCAAAACAGCTTGTGACAGGTCAGCCCTGTCCCGTATGCGGTTCGACCGAGCACCCGTCGCCGTACATATCAGAGGACTTTCATCATAATATTACCGAAGAAAAGTTGAATACTGCTCGTACCGAAGTCGAAAAGCTGCGCGAGAAAAAGGAAAAAAGCTTTTCCGAACTTTCCTCATTCGGTGCGGCACTGACCGAAAAGAAAAAGAATTTTGATGAAAAATACAGGAAGCTGAAAAACGATCTTTCGGAAAGTGACGATGAGATAACGGTTCAGGAACTGCAAAAAGTCATTTCCGACAAACAAAACAGAATCGCTGCCGAAGGTCAAATCTTAAACGATCAAAAAAAGACTCTGGAACAAATCAATACGTTTCTTCAAAACGTTAACGCTAAAAAGAATGGTTTGCGTACCGAGATCGATATGCTCCACAAAAATGTTCAGAATGCCTTGGAAGCGCTGGCAGGCAGTAAAGCGGAGTTAAACAGTCTTTCGTCCTCATCGGATTATGAAACCGAGGAAGATGCAAAAGCCGCTCTGCAACAAGCCGAAACCGATAGGAAGCAAAAGAAGCAGTTGTGGCAGCGTGCGGAAAAATCGGCAAACAGCGCAAAGAGCAAAAAAGAGCGCACCGAAGAAGACATTGACCGTCTTACAGCCGATTTGCCGCAGAAACGGGAAAAAGCAAATGCTTTGAAACAGAAATATGAAATACTTCTGAAAGAAAAATGCCTTTCCGAAACAGAGTGGCGCGATATTACCGCTCAACATCCAATATCCGAAGCTGACAAATACCAGAATACCGTTAATGACTATGAGAAAAACAAGGCAAAGGCAGAAAGTGTGATCGAAATGTCACAAGAAGCGATTGGCGGCAGAGAAAAGCCCGTGATAGCCGATTTTGAAAAAGCCGTGGAAGATGCCAACAGACTTCGTACCATTGCCGAGAAAACTTATCAGGAATATCATACCCATTATGAAACCGACAACAACGCTTATCAAATTCTTTCTCCAAAGCTTGACGAGAGGAAGAAAACCGTTGCCGAACATTCCACACTGGACAACCTTTATAAAATTCTTTCGGGCAATGTATCGGGTTCAAGAATGGATCTGGAAACCTTTGTGCAGCGTTATTATCTTGAAAGGATCCTTCACGCCGCTAACCGCCGTTTCCGTGAAATGTCGGCAGGTCAGTTTGAGCTTTGTATGTATGATATTGACAAGGCAGGCGAGGGAAAGAACAGAGGTCTTGACCTGATGGTTTATTCGACCGTTACGGGAAAGAAACGAGAGGTAAGAACGCTTTCGGGCGGTGAGTCGTTTATGGCGGCATTATCTCTTGCGCTTGGTCTTGCCGATCAGATACAGGAAAGTTCTGCGGCGTTATCCCTTGATGTAATGTTTATCGATGAGGGTTTCGGCTCGCTTGACGACAATTCACGCAATCAAGCCGTCAAAGTACTCAGGCAAATGGCGGAGGGTTCCAGACTGATCGGCATTATTTCCCACGTGACCGAGCTGAAACAGGAAATCGACAACCAACTGATTGTAACCAAAACCGACCACGGCAGCCAAGCAAAATGGCAAAATTAATTCATAATGCATAATTCATAATTGCCCTGCGGGGAACTGTAAGAAGTGATGCAGCCGTAAATTGTATAAGGATGATTTGCGATTCTTTATTCATTAAGAAAACCCACCCAATGATTGGGTGGGTTTTTGATGGTGGAAAACAGCGTTATTTCAGTGTGCAGATGAAACTGATCGTGCCGTTATCCCAGCAAACATTGATCGTGCCTTTATAGCTTTGGACAAGGTTCTCTGCGATGGAAAGTCCTATACCGTAGCCGCCTTTATCAATGTTATGGGATTCATCCTCGCGGTAAAAACGCCGGAAAAATTTACTGTAGTCAACATTGGCACCGTCCTGATACGAGTTTGATACTTTCAGGATCACGCGTTTGCCTTTTTGATTCAGCGCAACGGTGATGGTGCCTTTATCGTCGCAGTATTTGATGGCATTATCGATCAGCAGGGAGGCAAGCTGACGAATCTCACTGTCGTTGGCAACGAGATGGATATTATCGTCGATCTCGGTTTTGAACTCCTTGCCGTCGCACTGTGCAACAGGCAGGAAAGTTTCTGCTGTTTCTTTGACAACAGCAGAAATATCCATATTGGTGCGTTCCGCTTTTTCGCTTTCCTGACCTCTTGATATGGTCACAAGATTTTTGATGAGTCCGCTCATTCTGTCAACCTGACGAAGTGTGGACTGTGTCCATTCGTTTTCGCCGTTCAGAATTTCTCCCATTTCGGTATTCGCCTTAATAACGGCAAGAGGTGTTTTCAATTCGTGGCTTGCGTCGGTGATAAAGCGTTTTTGAAGTTCTGCATTTCTGATTTCGGGAGCGATTGCTCTTGACGAGAAAATTCTCACAAAGAAGAATGTGATCAAAACACCGATGGACACAAGACTTAATGCCGAAAACAAAAGTCGGTTGTTTTGCTGTATGGTGATGGTACTTTCCAGATAAACAACGATTTGTTTTCCGTCGGACATAGACGCTCGTTGATAATAGTAGTTGTCGTGATTGCCGAAATCGAATGAAGAATACAGTGCCGCTTCACCCATACTTTTGGCGTATTTTTTGGTGATACCGTTCATATGATTGGTTATGATTTCGCTCATATTCAGATCTTCGTCAAAGATGACGGCAAAGTATCTGGTGGCAAAGCCGTATTTTGACGACTCAAAGTCATCGCCGTTGGAACCCACGATTTCCTGAAAGAAATCCATTATATCATAGCTGTGATGTTCGTCTTTTTCGTTGTCGCTTGCCGTATAGTCGATATTGTCGTCAAGGCTGTATATCACTTTTGCGTCCTGAATGATACCGTTATTTTTGATGATATGGTACGTGGTATCGCTGATGTTCCGTACTGCAATCGAGGTATTGACGATATAGATAAGACCGCTCATTGACAGCATTACGAGAATCAGTGTCAGCATTGAAATTTTAATGAATTTCCAGCGGAGTTTTTTAATAGCCTGTTCATTCATAGTGCCTCCAGACGGAAGCTGCCGTTTCGTTCACCCCGGATGGTCGCTTTTGAGGTGATGGCATTTAGTTTTCCTTTGAGATAGGAAATATAAAGCCACACCGTATCGGGACCTGCTTCGGGTGTACCGCTCCATACGTGTTGAAGCAGATAATTGGTGTCAACCTCGTGGCCGCTGTTGATGATCAGCGTCTGCATAAGTTCAAATTCCTTGACGGAAAGACGAACGCTGTTTTCGCTTTTTAATTCAAATTTTTCGTTATTCAGCGTAAAGTCTGCAAATTGTAGTTGTTTGTCGGCGTATTCCGTTTTTCTTCTTGTCATTGCACGAACTCTAGCAAAAAGTTCTTTCATTGCAAAGGGCTTTGTCAGATAGTCGTCCGCGCCTGCATCAAGTCCCTCTACACGGTCATCGATCTCAGCCTTTGCCGTGAGCATCAGTACAGGTGTTACAATATTGGCACTTCTCAGTTCACGCAGTACTTCAAGTCCGTTTTTTTTCGGCATCATTATATCGAGAATGATGGTATCGTAGCCATTCTTTCTGATAAAATCAAGTGCTTCTTCGCCGTCATAGGCTTGGTCGACCTCGTAACCGTCGTGGCTGAGTGCGACTGAGATCACACGGTTCAGGTCTTTGGTATCTTCTGCAAGCAATATTTTCAAGCTGTTTCACTTCTTTCTTCATAAATCATATCACGTATGGTCTGCATTGAAATATCCGTTGACGCCAATTCATCGGCGCAGCGTTTGAGTTCTTCTTCGATCAGCTTTAAATTTCCGCCGATATTCTGCTTGTATTTCAGTTGATGTTCCAATGCCGCCCACGTGTCCATTGAGATGGTACGCAGCTGTATTTCCGCATAAATTTTTTGTTTGTATTTCAGAATAAGATGATAACTTCTGTAGCCGTTTGGTTTTGCATGCCGTATGTAATCCTTTTCCTTGACGATCTCGCAGTCGGGAAGATGGACAAGCAGGTCTTTAATGGCATATACGTCACTGACGAACGTACAGACTACTCTGATTCCGATTGCGTCGTGAATCTTTTCAAGCGCTGATTCGGTCGTTTCCGGCAAGCCCTTTCTTCTGCATTTTTCACGCATACTTTCTTCCGATTTGATACGTGCAAGACAATGTTCGATAGGGTCAAGTCCCTTTGTTTCTTTAATGTCCTCACGAGTTGCATTGATCGCATTCATTATGTATTCCATCGCATTGTTAAGAGTTTCGCGATATTCGCCGTAAATGCTTTCCTGTTCCATTCAGGAAATACCTCCTTTATTGTAAACGTATCTATAATTATAGTCTGTTATGCCAAATTTATCAAGCAATAAATTATGAATATTCGGGCTGCCGCACCAACAATGCAGCAGCCCGAATGTTAGAGCCTGTTTAATATCTGTGCCGTGCGGTGCTAAGATTTTAAGCAGGCTCTTAAATTTCATCTGTTTTTTCATCGCCGTCAAATACCTGAGCCTTTACCTTTGAATAAAGTATCACTGTATCGCCCTCGATCAGCAGTAAATCACCGTTCGGGATAATGGTTCTTCCTTTGCGCTTTACCATAACGATAAAGGTCTGACGGGAAATATCAAGTTCTTTGATTTTCAGACCTCTCCACGGGTGATTCTGTTTCAGCATTACTTCTTTCAGATAAACCGATTTGTCGTTTTTCAGTGACGCTGCTCCAAGTACCACTTTGTCATTTTCGCATAGTTGAACGTTGCCTCGGGGAATGATCGTTTCATTGTTGCGCTGAATGACAGCAATGATAATCCCTCTCGGCAGTTCCAGATCCATAATTTTAGTGCCGACCCATTTGTCGGTTTTTCTTAGTTCGATTTTAATGAAATGTATATCTTCTTCTGTTGTACTGTCAATTTTTTGAAGACGTGAATATTGTTCGACAAATCCTGCCGAGATAATACCTGTCGGAATGGCAACCATACCAACACCCAAAAATGTGATGATAATTCCGACAGCTTTTCCGAGAGGTGTGATTGGGTAAATATCGCCGTAACCTACGGTAAGCAATGTAGAGGCTGCCCACCATATTCCGGAAAATGCATTGCTGAATACGTCAGGCTGAGCAGGATTTTCAATACTGTACATACAAAGACTGGAAGCAAGCATCAGCACCAATATGATAAATACAGATGACATCAGCTGCTGCTTTTTTTTCAAAAGTACCTCGGTAATGACATTCAATGAATCATAATAGGCATTGATTCTAAATAATCTAAGGATTCGTGCTACTCTGAACATTTTAAATACTGCTACGCCGCTGGGGAAAAATGCAGGCAGATAATAGGGAATAAACGAAAGTAAGTCGATGATTCCCGTAAACGAAAACACATATTTTATGATCGATTTTAATTCTTTGTCATACGGATAAAGACAGTTTGCGGTATAGATTCTCAAAAGATAATCGACTGCAAAAAACAAAACAGTCACAGCTTCTGTATAGTCAAATAACCAACCATATTTTATTCGCATAGGCTCATAGGTGTTAAGTATTGTGATGCTAAGATTGATAATAAGTACCGTTGTGCTGATGATGTCATACATTTGATTGATCCAGTCATCTACAACACCGACCGAAACCATTTTGAAGATTCTTCTTCGGAATCTTTCGTGAGATGAAACGGTAGGGTCATCTTTCGGATAATATTCGTCGGGATTACTGTCGGGAGAAACGACAGGTTTATTATTTTTTATCATTTTTGACCTCCAAAAATATTGATCAATAATTTGGAAATATACTCAGACTATTATACACAATTTTTCGATAGAAGTCATTATATTTTTTTCTTTTTCTTGTTGAATTTATCATTCGATTGGTATATTATATTTAAGGTATTTCACCGAATAATTTTATGGAGAACTGATGATGAAAATTATAATGATTGGCTGCGGAAAAATAGGTACAACGATCCTGTCAAATTTTGTTGATGAAGGACATAGTGTTGTTGCCATAGACACCAATGCCGAAGTGTTAGAAGATATATCCAATATATATGACGTGATGAGTGTGTGCGGAAGCGGCACAGACTGCGATACACTTTCGGAAGCAGGAGTTGAAAGCTGTGACCTTGTTGTTGCCGTTACGGATTCAGATGAACTCAATATGCTTTGCTGTTATATTTCCGGCAAAATGGGAGCGGAGCATACCATAGCAAGAATACGCAAACCCGAATATAATATGAACAGTCTGGGCTTTCTCAGACAGCAGTTGGGTTTGTCAATGTCTATCAATCCGGAACTGCTTGCGGCACACGAAATTTATAATATCCTTCGGTTGCCTTCTGCGGTGAAGATAGAAACCTTTTCACAGAGAAATTTTGAAATCGTAGAACTGATACTAAAAAATGAATCTCCGTTGACAGGAGTACGTCTTATGGATATAAGAAACAAATTCAAACAAAAATTTCTTATATGTGTTGTACAGAGAGAGGATGATATATATATACCGGACGGAAATTTTGTTCTCCAAAAGGGCGATAAAATCGGATTGACAGCCTCTCCTTCGGAAATTCATAAATTAATGCGTGCTATCGGAATCGATAATAAACAGGCCAAAAATATCATTATTATCGGCGGCAGCAGAACCGCCTATTATCTTTCCAATATGTTGGCTTCATCCGGTAACAGAGTAAAAATCATAGATAAGAGCAGTAAAAAATGTAAAGAGCTTTCCAAAAAGCTTCCAAAAGCAGTGATTATAAATGGTGATGGAGCGAAACAGGAACTTCTCCTTGAAGAAGGTTTAAAGAATGCTGATGCATTTCTTTCGCTCACAGGACTTGATGAGGAAAATATCTTGATGTCTATTTTCGCATCTTTGAACAAAGTGCCGAAAGCAATCGCAAAAGTCAACAGAAATGAGCTTTCGGAAATGGCTTTAAAACTTGGTTTGGACTGTATCATTTCTCCCAGAAAAATTGTGTCCGATGTTCTTGTCAGATATGCAAGAGCATTGGAAAATTCCAAAGGAAGTAATGTTGAATCACTCTATAAAATAATGGATGACAGGGCAGAAGTGCTGGAATTCAATGTCAGTCCCGATTTTGAGGGAGTTGGTATTCAACTGAAAAATCTCAAGCTTCGGAAAAATATACTGATCGGCGGTATCATCAGAAACAAAAAGGCTTTGCTTCCGTCGGGAGATGATGAATTTGCAGGCGGCGATAAAGTAATCGTAGTGGCATCAGGAATTCGTTTAAATGATTTATCGGATATTTTAGCATAATTAAAGGAGCATCAAAATGAATCGGCGTATGGTCATATACAGAATAGGTCAAATAATGCTCCTTGAAGCGGCGCTTCTTTTCATACCTATGGTGGTTTCCGTTATTTATGGTGAAGTTCGCTGTTTCAGAGCATTTGCCTTTTCGGTACTGACAGCACTTGCAATCGGTGCTGTATTTAAGTTTTTCTTTAAACCTTCTGATAAAGTTATTTTTGCAAGAGAGGGATTTTCAATTGTAGCTTTTGCGTGGATACTTCTTTCTCTTGTGGGGGCTTTGCCGTTTTATATTAGTGGAGAGATACCCAATTTTGCTGACGCATTTTTTGAAACGGTAAGCGGATTTACCACAACGGGAGCTTCAATACTCACAGATGTTGAAGCGATGAGTCAAAGTCTGCTGTTTTGGAGAAGTTTTACCCACTGGATCGGCGGAATGGGAGTATTGGTTCTGATAATGGCGATTATTCCCTCTGATTCGGGTCGTTCAATGCATATCATACGTGCGGAAATGCCGGGACCGGTGGTAGGAAAGTTAGTGCCTAAGTTGAGCAATACAGCAAAAATATTATATGTCATTTATTTCGTTTTGACTTTTATTGAAACGGTTCTTCTTATCTTTGGAGGAATGCCTGTATTTGACAGTATCGTATATGCTCTCGGTACTGCCGGTACGGGAGGTTATGGCATCAAAGCGGATTCTGTAGGCAGCTACAGTCCTTATTTACAGTGGGTCATTGCTGTATTTATGGTTATTTTTGGTGTTAATTTCAATCTTTTTTATCTTATACTTTTAAAAAAATTCGGTGCTGCTTTCAAAAATACAGAACTTTGGTTTTATTTTGGTATGATTGCCGTTTCCACAATGATCATTATGTTTAGTATCTATCCTATGTATTCGGGAACAGAGGAGGCTTTCAGACATTCGTTCTTTCAGGTTTCCTCCATCATTTCAACAACAGGATATTCCACTGCCGACTTTAATCAATGGCCGTCACTTGCAAAGGGAATTATTTTTGTACTGTTGTTCGTGGGCGGTTGTGCAGGCTCTACAGCCGGCGGACTGAAAATTTCAAGAGTGCTGATATTGTTCAAACTGCTTCAAAATGATATAAAACAAATGCTTCATCCGAGAGCAGTAACTTCCGTAAAAATTGACGGAAAGACAGTTGACAGTAATACTTTAAAAAGAGTCACCACCTATTTTGCACTCTATATTCTTTTGAATACGGTAGTATTTCTTTTAATATCATATGAGCCGTTTGATTTGGAAACAAATCTTACAGCGGCAATATCCTGTGTCAATAATGTAGGTCCCGGATTGGGCGATATAGGACCGGCAGGAAGTTATGCAGGCTATTCGGATATATCTACCGTCATTCTTTCATTTGCAATGCTGCTTGGCAGACTTGAGATATTCCCGATCATTCTTGCTTTTGATTATAAAAATTGGATCAACAAAAACAAATAAAACAATGCCGCCATACAATGAGATAAAACATTGTACAGCGGCATTTTTTTCATATTTTATAAGAGCCTGTTTAAAATCTTAGCACCGCACGGCTTTTTGGCACATTTTTCCGCTAACTGCGTCAAAAAGACTTGCCATACGTCAG
>CADCRH010000123.1 GCA_902803805.1 uncultured Ruminococcus sp. | reverse complement strand
ATCACACACATACACAGTTCCACACAACTGCTGTCACAGTTATCACACTCCATACTGCTGCAATCATTGCGATTCCACGAATTTCCTTTGGAATAACCGCCCCTTTTACCGGAGCGCTGATACTTGACATTACTGTACATTGAGGCATATACCGCATTATCAGGCTCCATCTGATGAGCGATGGCAAAATAATTTGCCGCTTCTTCAAGGTGATTGGTTTTATATTTGACAACACCCATATAATAAAACCAGCCTGCATCACGTTCCGTCGGCAGCATATCGGCAAGGATCCATTCGGCGTCTGCATACTCTCCGTTAGTGATCAGCACCCGAACATTTGTAAAACGTGAAGATGTATCTGTATCGGTATCATAGCCGCCGGCATTGTTATGATTAAAATTACTGAAATCATCGTAATAACGGTCATCACTGTTATAGTAGCTTTTGTTGGTACTGCCGTTTTTGCGTAATTCCTGTATTTTGTCGTATGCACCGTTGATCTCTTTCATTTTTTCCGCTGCTTCCTCCGCAAGAGGACTGTCGGCATATCGGTCGGGATGGTATTTTTTTGCCAGCTTTCTGTATGCTTTCTTTACTTCTTCGTCGGTTGCCCTTGGCGATACACCAAGAATATCATAAGGATTTTTCAACGACTCCTCCCCCTTCATTGATGATTCGACAAGGCTTTGTAATAATCCTTTTTTCTTTTGCTTTTCTTTTTGTCCTTGTGCTTGTCAAACAAACAACGCTTTTGCTGAAATGATAAACCGTAATAGATCACGTTGTCAAGAATTTCTTTGCAGTCGTGCAGTTCCAACAGATCATATGCCGGCAAGATCTGTGCGGCGGTCATATTCAGCACACTGTTACAATAATCCATTGTTTCATTGAGATCTTCGCCGCAGTCACGGTATTTTTTGATGAATGGATTGAACGCTTTTTGTTTGATGTCCTTTTTCAGGTCATCGGCAGCGTCAATAATATAGATCCAACGACCTATAAAATAGCCGAAAACGCCCAAAATCCGACGCTGACTGTCATTCGGTGAAAGCATTGTGCAGAGTTCGGACACCAACTTTGCTGTAGGTTCCGACGCCTGATCGATACCACTGTTTTTACTTTCTGCTTCCTGCTGTGCCGTCATCATTGCGTTCACGGCGGTATCAATTTCGGGATAGGCTTTGACAGCTTTGCGATAGCTGCGGCGAAATATCATACGCAAAAGCGCCGCCAGACATTTCTTAAAAAATCCCGAATCCCGAATCGTATCTTCCAGTTTGTAATAGGTCATCATCACCGAAACCGCACCGGCAAAATGCAGGCTTTTTCCCTCACTGTCGCAGAAAAAACATCGTTTTGCAGGACAAACCACACAACGTCCTTTGGAAACGTGACACCGCTCAGAGTGAAGCGATACGGCAAGCAAAGCGAAGACCGTACAATCGTAACTCAGTGTCAAACGTGATAGAAGTCCGTAATCTTTCCCCAAACGCTTACATAATCCGCAGTAAAAGCTTTTATACAATTCATATTCTCTTACACGCAGTTCATCGCGTCTTGGCTGTAAATAGCCGAACAATTGTCGGTTCCCCCTTTGCTGCTGATTTTTGATTTACTGTTCCGTTTGCATTATCATTTTCTTCAGGTACTTTCCTGTGTAAGACGCTTCACATTTGATAAGTTCTTCAGGGGTGCCTGCCGCAATAACTGTGCCGCCTCCGTCACCGCCCTCCGGGCCGAGGTCGATAATATGGTCGGCTGTTTTGATAAGGTCGAGATTGTGTTCGATAACGACAACGGTGTTGCCGCTGTCAACGAACTTTTGAAGCACATCGATCAGCCGATGTACGTCCGCGATATGAAGTCCTGTTGTCGGCTCGTCAAGAATATAGATAGTTTTGCCTGTGGAACGTTTGGAAAGCTCTGTTGCCAGCTTAATCCTCTGTGCTTCGCCGCCCGAAAGCGTGGTTGACGGCTGACCGATCTTGATATAGCCCAGTCCGACATCATAAAGTGTTTTCAGTTTATTGTATATTTTTTGGTGGTTTCTGAAAAATTCGCAGCCCTCCTCAACTGTCATCTCAAGCACATCATAAATGGATTTGCCTTTGTACTTGACGGCGAGCGTTTCGCGGTTATAGCGTTTGCCGCCGCAAACGTCACAAGGAACATAAACGTCGGGAAGAAAATGCATTTCGATTTTGATAATACCGTCACCCTGACACGCTTCACACCGACCGCCTTTGACATTAAAGGAGAAGCGTCCCGAACCGAAGCCGTGCATTTTTGCTTCGTTCGTTTGGGCAAAAAGTTCTCGGATGTCAGTAAAAACACCCGTATAAGTGGCAGGATTGGAGCGCGGTGTTCTTCCTATCGGAGATTGGTTAATATCGATGACTTTATCAAGGTTTTCAATGCCTGTGATTTTTTTGCAGTTGACCGGGAGCGGTCTTGCTCCGTTCAGGTCGGAAGCAAGCTTTTTATAAAGAATTTCGTTGATAAGGGAGGATTTACCCGAACCTGACACTCCCGTTACGCATATAAATTTTCCGAGAGGAAATTCAACATTGATGTTTTTGAGGTTATTTTGCTTTGCACCAAAAATTTTCAGTTTCTGACCATTGCCTTTGCGTCTTTGTTCGGGAACGGGAATATATTTTTTCTTACTCAAATACTGACCCGTTACGGAACGGTCACAGGCTTTGATCTCATCAACTGTACCCGAACACACCAGCTCACCGCCGTGAATACCGGCTCCGGGGCCTATGTCGATAATATGGTCGGCGGCATACATTGTGTCCTCGTCGTGCTCCACAACAATGACGGTATTGCCGAGGTCACGGAGGTTTTTCAGCGTTGCGATAAGCTTGTCATTATCACGCTGATGAAGTCCTATGCTCGGTTCATCAAGAATATAGAGTACTCCCGAAAGTGAAGAACCGATTTGTGTTGCAAGGCGGATACGCTGACTTTCACCGCCTGACAGTGTTCCTGCGGAACGTGAAAGCGTAAGATAAGAAAGCCCTACACTGTTCAGAAAATTCAGTCGGCTGTCAATTTCCTTTGTAATTGCCTTTGCAATGATTTTATCACGTTCGGAAAGAGAAGCGTTTCTGGTAAAGTTTAAAGCGTCTTCGACCGACATATCGCAGAATTCGCTGATATTCATCTCTCCGACGGTCACGGCAAGACTTTCGGGCGAAAGCCGTCTGCCTTTGCAGGCGTCGCACGGAACGGCTGACATATAGCTTTCTATTTCGGCTTTGATCCACGTGCTCTGGGTTTCACGGAAACGGCGCTCCAGATTGTTGATGATACCCTCGAATTCTGTTTGATACGTACCCGTGCCGTATTCATTTTTGCGGTGAACCGTGATTTTTTCGCCCTTAGTGCCGTAAAGGAGAATATCGATGATTTCGGCAGGAAGCTCCTTGATGGGGGTATCAAGGGAAAATTGATAGTGCTTTGCGAGAGCCTCAAAATACATTGTCGCAATGGTGCTTCCTTCCATTGCCCAACCACTGCCCTTGATACCTCCCTGCCGAACCGATTTGGACGGGTCGGGAAGGATGCGGTTGATGTCGATTTTCATAAAGACACCGAGTCCTGTACATTTTTTACACGCACCGTACGGATTATTGAATGAAAACATTCTGGGACTTAATTCATCAATACTGACACCGTGTTCGGGGCAGGCATAGTTTTGTGAAAACAATATATCTTCACCGCCATTAACGGCAATAATGATCAATCCCTTGGCAAGGCGTGAGGCGGTTTCCACGGAATCCGACAGACGGGAACGGATTTCTTCCTTGATCACCAAACGGTCAACAACGATTTCGATATTGTGCTTTTTATTTTTTTCGGGCTTGATCGTTTCCGAAAGGTCATAGATAATGCCGTCAACACGCACTCTGACAAAGCCGCTTTTGGAAGCTGTCTCAAATTCCTTTTGGTGTTCGCCCTTTTTGGCTCTTACCACTGGGGCGAGGATCTGTATTTTGGTACCCTGCGGCATTTCGAGGACTTTATCAACGATCTGATCGACCGTCTGTTGTTTGATCTCTCTGCCGCAGATCGGACAATGCGGAATACCGATCCTTGCGTACATCAGTCGGAGATAATCGTATATTTCCGTTACCGTTCCGACAGTGGAACGAGGATTTTTGGAGGTGGTTTTCTGGTCGATCGAGATGGACGGAGAAAGTCCGTCGATACTGTCAACGTCCGGTTTATCCATTTGCCCCAGAAACATTCTTGCATAGGAGGAAAGGGATTCCACATAGCGGCGCTGTCCTTCGGCATAAAGTGTATCAAAGGCAAGCGAAGATTTGCCCGAACCTGAAAGCCCCGTCATTACCACCAGCTCATCTCTCGGTATTTCTACATTAATATTTTTAAGATTATGCTCTCTTGCACCCTTCACTGTTATTTTTTTAAATGCCATCGTTTTTTCCTTTCTTATTCTTATATCGTTTGTGCATACTGTCAGCCGCAGGGTACTCCCCTTGCTGACCGCCTTGTTCTTCCAAAAGGTCTGACCGAAAACGGTATCTTTCCTAATATTACAAATTAAGGAGTGCGGTTAGGCACTCCTTATGATTTTATTCTTCGTTTGTTACGTTTTCGTTCTCGTCCTCTGTTTCATCGTCATCAACGGGAACGGGTTTCCCCTCCATTACACAAGTGAACTGCTCACCCGACATTTTTTCGTGCTCAAAGAGGAATTTCGCTACCTTATGCAGTTCTTCCGTATGCGCCTTAAGAATTTCTTCGGTTTTTGCATAACCGGCGGTGATATAGTCCTTTACCTCTGCATCGATCTCTGCTGCCGTTTCTTCGGAATAGGTCTTATTATGTCCGAATTCTTTTCCGAGAAATACTTCGCCGTCGGAGGAACCGTAGGTGATGGGTCCGAGCTTTTCGCTCATACCGTATTTGGTGATCATTGAGAACACAAGATTGGTTGCCCTTTCAATGTCGTTGGACGCACCTGTTGAAATATCTCCGAGAATGAGTGCTTCGGCAACACGTCCGCCGAGCAGTACCACGATCTCTTCCAACATTTCGTTTCTTGAACGGTAAGATCTGTCTTCGGACGGAAGTGACATTGTAAAGCCGCCTGCCATTCCGCGCGGAATGATGGAAATTTGGTGTACAGGATCCTGTGTCGGCGAGAAGTAAGTGGCAATGGCGTGACCTGCCTCGTGATAGGCTGTAAGGTTCTTTTCCTTGTCGGTCATTACTCTTGACTTCTTTTCCGTACCTACGACAACCTTGATGGTTGCTTCCTCGACCTCTGCCATTGTGATCGCTTTCAGGTTCTTTCTTGCCGCAAGAAGTGCCGCTTCATTCAGAAGATTTTCAAGGTCTGCTCCTGTAAAGCCTGCGGTGGATTTGGCAATGGTTTTCAATTCAACATCGGGCGCAAGAGGCTTTCCTTTTGCGTGAACTTTCAGGATTTCTTCACGTCCTTTGATGTCGGGGCGACCCACAATGACCTGTCTGTCAAAACGTCCCGGACGCATCAGTGCAGGGTCAAGAATATCGGGACGGTTGGTAGCTGCAATCATAATCACGCCTTCGTTGGCACCGAAACCGTCCATTTCAACAAGAAGTTGGTTCAGTGTCTGTTCCCGTTCGTCGTGACCGCCGCCCAGACCGGCGCCGCGCTGACGGCCTACCGCGTCAATTTCATCAATAAAGATGATACAGGGAGAATTTTTCTTTGCCTGGTCAAACAAATCTCTTACACGGGAAGCACCGACACCGACAAACATTTCTACAAAGTCAGAACCGGAAATCGAGAAGAACTGAACGCCTGCTTCGCCTGCGACGGCTCTTGCAAGAAGTGTCTTACCTGTTCCGGGAGGGCCTACAAGAAGCACACCTTTCGGAATTCTTGCGCCAAGTTCGTTATATTTTTTCGGGTCTTTGAGGAATTCAACAATCTCGCGAAGTTCCTCTTTTTCTTCATCGGCACCTGCAACATCCGCAAAGGTCGTTTTGCGTTTTTCGTCGCTGATACTTTTGATCTTTGCTTTGCCGAAATTCATTGATTTTCCTGCATCGCCCATCGTCCCCGACAGCTTCCGCATAAAGTACCACCAAACAACACCAAGAAGAATAATCAATATCAGATTCGGCAACAGATTCAGCCACCACGAATTGTCGGTCGCCTGTTTCCAGTTGTATTTCATCGGCTTGTCGTGGCTCTCGTTGTATTCCTTTACAGAATCCTCAATGGCATCAAGGAACTTTGTAATGCTCGCAACGCTTGTTTCTATTTTTTTATTGTTTGTTTTAGTGATTGTCAGCTCACCCGTACCGAAATCGAGAGAGTATTCCTTTACTTTCTGATCCTGAAAAAGATAAATGATCTCGGAAGTTGCATACTCCTGTTTGGGCTGCATCGAGAATACGATCGAAATGATAATGATAAGTACGATCGGTATGCCAAGATAAATTAAAAGACTGCGTATTGTTTTCCTGTTATCCAAGGGCTTGTCACTCCTTTATTTTGATTAATGTGTATAAATTTGGGGCTTTAACACCCCGATATACGGAAGGTTTCTGTAACGCTCGTCATAGTCAAGACCGTAGCCGACAATAAAAACATCATCAATCTTTGCGCCGATATAATCTGCATTGATTGGCTTTATACGCCTTGAGGGTTTGTCAAGAAGCGTACAGAGTTTCACGGAAGCCGCCCCCTTTCGGGATATGTACTCCCCGATATAGGAAAGGGTATTGCCCGTATCGAGAATATCCTCTACAAGAAGAACGTGTTTGTCTTTAACGTCTGCGGAAATATCCTTTTTGATCTGGACGCTGCCGGAGGAAACCGTGCCAGAACCGTAGCTTGAAGCGGCAATAAAATCCAATGTACAGTCCACTGTCAGTCGGCGGAACAGATCTGCAAGAAACACAAAACTGCCTTTCAGTACGCCGACCACTACAAGAGATCGACCGGCATAGTCCGCATTGATATGACATGCTATTTCTTTGGTGATATTTTTCAGCCGTTCTTCGTCAAAAAGAATTTCCGAAATATCTTTATGCATTTTGAGAAATTCCTCTCCTTTATCATTCTGTATGATTCTGTTTTCTTTTTCCCGTATTGACCGAGATCACAAGAACGTTTTCGGTAGAAGCCGAAACCGCAAAGCGCTCCGATACGCCGATTCCCTCCGCCCATATCACCTCGCTGCCGTCTGCTAGCAACAGCAGATCATCACGCTGCTCCGACGGAATTTTTAATTCGGTCATCAGCTTTCGCAGGGGTTTGGTAAGATTTCTGTTGATTGGTCTGAAAGTATCGCCCGAACGTCTGGTTCGGAATACGGACGTTAATGGTATTGTATCATAATCAAGCGAATTATGAAACAGAAATTTGTTAATTTTTTTACGGTTGTTAAATTCCAATAGATTTATCTTTTTAAGTTTGATATTTCTGTTAATATCTACGGTGAGATTTTCACTGTCAAAAGGAAACTCCGTATTGTTGAAACGATCCTTTTTCTCGAAAATCCGCAGAAGTCCCTGACGCGACACCGCGAAAATATTTTTCCTGATTTCCACGGCACCATTATTATACACAATTTTTCGCACAAGTTCAATATGCTTTGCTTCGGGAACAATATCAAATTTTTTAAGCAAAATTCTTACAGCTTCACTAAAGACAATATTGTCAAGCTTTGAAAGTTCTGCGGTACGGTAGCCGCCTTTACTTTTGGATTGTTCCAGTGCCTGCGCCGCACATTTTTTAATAAATCTGTCGGCTTCATACATTCGTTCCGACATTCCCGAAACAGACGCTTCTAATGACGGATTGATATTTTTTAAAACAGGAACAACATCCAGACGAATCTGATTTCTTGTATATTCGTGCGTCAGGTTCGTACTGTCTGTCACGTACGACAGATGGTTTTCTGCGCAATATTCCTCTATTTCCGCTCTGGTGACGGTGATGAGAGGACGGATGATATTATCCCTGACGGGAGGAATGCCGCACAAGCCTGCTATGCCGCTGCCCCGCGCAAGATTGAAAATGACTGTTTCCGCATTGTCGGACGCAGTATGTGCGGTCGCAATTTTGGCGTTGAGTCTTTCGGCAGTTTCCGCAAAAAATTGGTATCGAATCTCTCTGCCGCACTGCTCGGTACTGATATGACGCTGTTCAGCTTCCTTTTTGACATCTGCACGAAGCGTCAGAAGTTCTACCTTGTACTTTTGACAAAGCTCCGCCGCAAAACGTTCGTCACGGTCTGATTCCTCCCCTCTGAGAAGATGATTGATATGACACGCATAGATCGTCAGATTCATTTCATCGCGGAGCGACACAAGAAAATGCAGCAGCGCACAGGAGTCCGCACCGCCCGACAGACCGACAACAATCCGCTCACCCGAATGCAGCATATTATATTTTTTAACGGTATTGACTGCTTTATTCCTCAAGTACTACCTCCTGCGAAGTAAAACGCATAAATTCTCCCTGCCAATGCAGCGGTACGGAGCGCGTTTCGCCGTGACGGTTCTTTGCAACGATACATTCGCCGCTGTTTTTATTGCTGTTCGGGTCACCGCCCTCTGTATCCTTATAGTAATCCTCACGGTACAGAAACAAAACAATATCCGCGTCCTGCTCAATCGAACCCGAATCTCTGAGGTCGGAAAGCTGCGGCTTGTGCTCGGTACGCTGTTCACTGGCACGGGACAACTGCGAAAGGGTGATAACGGGAATATTAAACTCCTTTGCAAGAATTTTCAGATTTCGCGTGATCTCAGAAATCGCCTGCACACGGTTATCAATACGCATTGAGGGTGACATCAACTGGAGATAGTCAATGATCACAAGGTCAACATACCGCAGTCTGCGCAGTTTTGCTTTGATTTCCGGCACGGTAATACCGGGCGTACCGTCAAGATAAATGTCCGCTTTGCTTAATACATCGCCTGCTTCTATCAGTCTTGTCCATTCATCCTCACTTAACATTCCCGTCCGCAGCTTTGTTCCCTGTACCAGTCCTTCTGTTGACAACAGACGGGAAGCAAGCTGTTCTTTCGTCATTTCCAGCGAAAAGAATGCCACTCTCTTTTTGCATTTTACGGCAACGTGACGGGCAATATTCAGGGCGAATGACGTTTTTCCCATACCGGGACGCGCCGCCAGAAGAATCAGGTCGGAACGGTTCAATCCCGTGATCGTATTGTCAAGAACACCTATGCCTGTCGGAATGCCTGCATATAGCTCCTTGTCGGGAGAGTTCAGCTTATCAAGGCGGTCAAATGTCTGAAGAATGACATCTCCGAGTTTTTCCAGTCCCTTAATGCTTCTGTTGTCGCGAATGTCAAAAATTTTCTGTTCCGCGGAATCGATCAGCTTTGATACATCATCGCCCGGCTGTGCGGAATCGTCAATAATTTCACGGGACGCAATGATCAGACTGCGTATCAGAAATTTATTGCGGACGATCTGCGCATATTCCCCTACACGGGAAATCGACGGCACAATATCCGCCAACTGCATTAAATAGGTTTTTGTGGAGCCTTCGTCAAAATCCTTGCTCTCCCTGAGTTTATCAAGCACGGTAACAAGGTCAACGGGTCGGCTCAGGGTAAACAAACCGATCATCGCCCGATAGATCGCTTTATGACTCGCAAGATGAAAATATTCCTCTGACGGCAGTATTTCCATTACCGTAATAAGACAGTTCGAATCCAGTAATATAGCGCCCAATACCGACTGCTCGGCTTCGGCGCTGAACGGCAGATTCATACCGTCAAATGCGGTTACCATTTTACTTTCAGGCATTTTCTGCTCCTTTCCGACGAACTTTCCGCTTTTTTATCGACAGATGAAAATTGAGGCTTTTGCAAGCCTCAATGATTTGTGGAATTTTATGCGGATTCGACAACTTTGACTTTGATTTTTGCGGATATGCCCGTGTAGAGCTTTACTTCCGCATTATAAGTGCCGAATGCTTTTATATCGCTTTCAAGGACAACTTTGCGCTTGTCAATGGAAAGACTGTATTTGCGTTTCAGTTCTGCCGCAATTTCCTTGCTGGTTACGGAACCGAACAGTCTGCCGCCCTGTCCTGCCTTTGCAGTCATCTCCAGAACCTGACCCTCAAGTCTTTTGGCATTTGCCTGTGCTTCGGCAGTTTCTACAGCGATTTTGTGCTGCTTGGACTGTTCTGCGTTTTTCAGCTCGTTTAACGCCTGTGCGTCGGCTTCTTTGGCAAGATTACGGGGAAGAAGATAATTTCTTGCATATCCGTCGGAAACATTTGCCAGTTCGCCTTTTTTGCCTGTTCCCTTAACGTCCTGTAAAAGTACTACTTTCATTATGATTCCTCTTTTCTTTTTGTATTTAATTCCTGTGTAACAGGAGATTTTTTGTTAATGTCAAGGTCGTTGATGATCGATACCAGTCTTTCACGGGCTTCCGCCATACTCACGTCCTCCATCTGGCAGGCTGCCATCGTCTGATGACCGCCGCCGCCCAATGCTTCCATAATCACCTGAACATTGAGATCACCAAGCGAACGTGCAGAAATATTGATCGTTTTTCCCGTTTTATACATCACAAACGAAGCCTTTACGTTTTCGATACCGAGAAGTTCATCCGCCGCCTGTGCCGAGGCAATGCGTATATCGGGAATATCTTCGTCAGCAAACGCGATGGCACAATAGTTGAAGATCTCTGCTTCGCTGACAAGCTTGTATTTTACTTTGTAAGTATCGATGGAATTGGAGAACAGACGCTTTACTTCGACAGTATCGGCACCGTTGCTCCTTAAATATGCTGCCGCTTCAAAAGTACGTACACCGGTACGAAGAACAAAATTCTTCGTATCAAGCATAATGCCCGCGAGAAGCGCTTCGCTTTCAAGACGGCTGAGAGAATCGTTGCCAAGATACTGCACCAGTTCTGTTGTCATTTCCGACGCGGAGGACGCATAAGGCTCGTGATAGAACACAAGAGCATTATCGATATGATTGACCATCATTCTGTGGTGGTCAATAACAACAATACGCTTACATCTGTCATAGATCGCTCTCGATTCCAGAAAATTCGGTGAGTGAGTGTCAACTATGATAAGAAGCGAATGTTCGTCCATAATGTCAAGTGCTTCACTTTCGGTTTTGAAAATGCCTTCAAAGCCTGCTTTGTCAAAGCTTGCCACCAACGGTTTTGCCAGTGTCTGCTGTTTATTGATCACGATATAACCGTTGCGGTGAAGTCCTTTAACGACCGCACTCCACATTCCGATGCAGGCACCGACAGAATCAAGATCAGAAAAACGATGTCCCATTATAATAACATTACTGCTGTTGATGACGTGGTTCGACAATGTTGCCGCAATGACTCTTGTACGAACCTTGTCACGCTTTTCGATCCCCTTCGACACACCGCCGAAAAATTTATAGGTTTCGGCTTTTTTGACGGCTACCTGATCGCCGCCCCTGCCGAGTGCCATATCTAGCGCCTGTCTTGCCCACAGCTCATTTTCCTTATAAGTGCTGCCGCCGTGACCCACGCCGATCGATATGGTCGCATTCATTCGGTCGTTGATTTTGATGTTTCGGATTTCTTCCAAAATTTTAAACTTTTCATTGATAAACTGCCTTATGTAACGCTCCTCCATTACGACAAGATAGCGTCCGCCGCTCATCTTCTTGTAAAAGCCTGTTGTGGAAAGAACCCATTTGACGATCGCCTGTTCCACCATCACGGTGATCTGTGCCGCCTTGCCGTCCTCCGGCTCACGTTCCAGTTCCTCACTGTTGTCAAATGCGACAATGGCAATGACGGGACGGGAATCGATATATTCGTCGGAGTTCACCTTATAGGTGTTGTTATCCACAAAATACACGACAGACGCGGAGCCGTTTCTGACACCGAAAGCGATATACCATCTTCCGTTCACAAACGTATCCGTGCCGTTGTCGTCATAGAGCGAATTCGGATTCTTATTGGACAGATAATCCGTGATATTATCATAAACAGGCTTATCGTCATTATTGCAAAGATTTTCTTTAAACAGCTTGTTTGCGGCGATAATCTCGTTATTTTCACCGATGATCACAGCGGCTGTCGATATACCGTTGATCGTCCTGTCGTTATGATCGCCGACCGCGCTCATTCCATCCGCGATGATGTGCGAAACATAACGCTTCACATTCAAAAAGCTTACTATCACAATTGCCAATGCGCCAATTGCGATAATCAATTCCGCAAGAAATATTAATCCGTTCCAAAAAAGCGAGATGCCTGCCATCAAAAACATTGCGGCAACAAACACCACAAACAACGGAGTAACAAAACTATTCCACTTTTTCTTTCTCACGTCGATACACCACCAAATGAATTCGGAATCCGGAATCCGGAATTCGGAACCGGCGTTTGACAAACACCGATTGCCGAATCCCGAAAATTTATGTGTAATATCTGCGTGACGCAGTTTCCCCTCAACTTTTATTCCTTAAAAAATTCCGTATATATTTTGATTCGGAAAGAAGAATCTGTAACAGACCCCTATACTCCGAATGATCTTACACTTCCATTATGATCGGGAGGATCATAGGACTGCGACGGGTCTTGTCATAAAGGAGCTTGGACAGTTCATCTTTGACAGTATTCTTGATGACACCCCATTCGTGCACACCGTTGTTTTCACATTCCTCAAGGGCTTCGATCACAACTCGGCGCGCATTATCCATCAGCGGCTCACTTTCGCGGACATAAACAAAGCCTCTTGATACAATATCGGGTCCCGCGACAATATGACCGTCATCGTGGTCAAGCGTTACAACAACGACGATCAATCCGTCCTGTCCGAGGTGCTTTCTGTCACGGAGAACGATACTTCCGACATCACCGACGCCCAGTCCGTCCACCAGAACTTTGCCTGCCGGAACGCTCGGAAGCTGTTTGATATGGTCTTTGTTCAGCTCAACAACGTTTCCTATATCACCGATAAAGATATTTGAGCGGGGCATTCCCATTTCCATCGCAAGGTTGGCGTGTTTGATCAGGTGCTTTTGCTCACCGTGAACGGGAATGAAATATTTCGGCTTCGTCAGTCCCTGAATGATCTTGAGTTCCTCACGGCAGGCGTGTCCCGAAACGTGAACCTCATACATCGATTCATAAACCACCTTGCAGCCGTGCTTCATCAATTCGTTGACAACGGTGCTGACGGTTTTTTCATTGCCCGGAATCGGATTGGCAGAGATGATGATATAATCGCCCGGACCGACTTCCACCTTGCGGTGGTCGGAATATGCCATTCTTGACAGTGCAGACATCGGTTCACCCTGACTGCCTGTTGTTACCAGAACGACTTCCTCCTTGGTATAGTGACCGAGCATATCAATATCGATGATCAGCCCGTCGGGAACCTTGACATAGCCAAGCTCTGACGCAATTGTCATATAGTTGATCATACTTCTTCCCGAAAATGCAACTTTTCGTCCGTATTTTCTTGCACAGTCGAGAATCTGCTGAATTCTGCCGATATTGGACGCAAAGGTGGCAATGATGATACGGCTCTTCTCGGCTTCCTTAAAGAGCAGATCAAAGGTATGACCCACCTTTTGCTCCGTCATTGTATAGCCCTCACGCTCGGCGTTGGTCGAATCCGCCATCAGCGCCAGAACCCCCTGTTTGCCAAGCTCGGCAAAACGTGCCAGATCGATCATTCCGCCCGTTGTTGGGGTACAGTCAATTTTGAAGTCACCCGTATGAACGACCGTACCTGCCGGACTGTGGATCGCAAGACCCACGGAATCGGGAATCGAATGGTTGACATGTATAAATTCGATCGACATACAGCCCAGTTTGATTCTCTGTCCGGGATTGACAACATTCAGTTTTGCCTTGCTTTGAAGATTATGTTCACGGAGTTTGCTGCCAACAAGACCGAGTGTCAGCGATGTGCCGTAAATCGGGAAATTCATCATTTTGAGAAGATACGGCAGCGCACCGATATGATCCTCGTGACCGTGTGTCAGAACGATACCCTTGATCTTATCCTTGTTGCGTTCCAAATAGGTGAAATCGGGTATGACAAGGTCAACACCGAGCATATCACCGTCGGGAAATGCCATTCCGCAGTCAAGCAAAAACATATCGTCATTGCACTCGAAAAGCGTAATATTTTTTCCGATTTCGTTAAGACCGCCGAGAAACGTGATTTTCATTGATGCGTTTTCATTTTTGACATACTGCTGTTTCGATTGAAAGCCGTTTTGCTTGCGGTAACGCTGATGTTGCTGCTGTGCAGTCTTATCGTTCTGCGGCAATACCGAACGGGGCTTGTCCGGCAGAACAACGTCACTCATTACAAAAGTTTCACCGCCGATTTGCTGATCCGCGATTTTCTGCGGCGGTACGATCCGTTCAAAAAGTTTTGCGTCCGACCGCTCCGAACCAAACCTTTTTCTCTGCCCCTTGCTGTTTGAAAGCTTTGCGTCGTTAACCGTTTTATTCTTGTTATTTTTGGACGCATTTCTCCTGTTGTAATCTGATAACACTATTCATTTACCTCCGAATTCTGATATTTTTTAGCTATTTTAAATAAAATTATTTACAGTTCTTACCAATATCATTAACGACATTTACATTTTCCGAACACAAATCATATATGCTATTTTACTATTTCAACTTAATATTGTCAATAGTATTTCCCGACGGAAAATTTCGTTCAATTTTTGCAAATTTGCCAAGGAGAACAAAAAACCGTATTTCAAGCCTCTTTTTTGCAAATTTTTGTCATTTTTGTTTTTTATGATAAAAAAATCATTGATAATCTTTCAAAATGGTGTATAATGACATATGTAATGAATGAAAGTCAGGTGAAACATATGAAGCATATCGATATCTTTACGGACGGCGCTTGCAGCGGCAATCCCGGACCGGGCGGCTGGGGTGCCATTCTGAGATATAACGGTCACGAAAAGGAGCTTTCCGGCGGCGAAAAGCAAACGACCAACAACCGTATGGAAATGCTAGCGGTCATCGAAGCACTGAAAGCACTGAAAGAGCCGTGCGAAATCACTCTTACCAGTGACTCTCAGTATGTATGCAATGCCATCAGCAAGGGCTGGGCGAAAAAGTGGAAAAAAAACAACTGGATCAAAAGCAACAAAACCAAGGCAAAAAATCCCGAACTCTGGGATAAGCTTTTATCTTTGCTAGACACACACAAAGTGACTGTTGTATGGGTAAAGGGTCACGCCGGACACCCCGAAAACGAACGCTGCGATGCTTTGGCAAGAAACGCCATTCAAAATCTATAGTGTTCCCCTCTTCATTCGTCAACTAATATCGAAATTGTTATAATTTCATATTGTGTATTGAGTAAGAGGAAATTTTTGGGGCAGAATGGTTTTGTGCATTTTTGACAAATCAAAGGGGCGAAATCGTTATATCATACTATTTTGATATGAAATCCAAAAATAGTATTGATTTATTGTTTTTGTTGGTGTATTATGTATTCGGAGAGATAAAACGTAAATAATATTATATATTTATTTTACTTCCCTATCCATTAATATATTCAGAAACGAGGTCAAAACAAATGTCGAGATTTGTATATGCCGACAATGCCGCAACCACAAAGCTTTCAGCGAACGCATTTGAGGCGATGAAACCATATTTAACGGAATATTACGGCAATCCGTCAAGCCTTTATCATATCGGTGTCGAAACACGCAAGGCAGTAGATAATGCCCGTGCTGATGTCGCAAAGGCGCTGAACGCTTCCAAACCCAACGAAATTTATTTCACTTCGGGCGGCAGCGAGTCCGACAACTGGGCAATCAAAGGCGCTGCGGAGCTTGGCGCCAAAAAAGGCAGGAAGCACATTATTTCAAGCAAGTTTGAACATCACGCTGTTCTGCACACACTGGAATATCTTGAAAAACACGGCTATGAAGTGACTCTGTTGGAAGTTCACGAAGACGGTCTTGTTCGTCCCGAAGAACTGGAAGCGGCGATTCGCGAAGATACCGCTCTTGTTACCATAATGTTTGCCAACAACGAGATCGGTACCATTCAGCCCATCAAAGAGCTTGCGGCAATTGCGCACAAGCACGGCGTTCTGTTCCACACTGACGCGGTTCAGGCAGTAGGAACCGTTCCTGTTGACATTCAGGATCTGGGCGTTGACCTGCTTTCGCTTTCGTCACACAAATTCCACGGTCCGAAAGGCGTCGGCGCTTTATATATCAAAAAGGGTATTCGACTGCCTGCTCTGATTCACGGCGGCGCTCAGGAACGCGGCATTCGTGCAGGTACCGAAAATATCGCCGGCGTTGTCGGTATGGCAGCGGCTCTGAAAGAATCAACAGAGCATATTCCCGAAAGAAATCCCCGTCTTGAAAAAATCCGCGATAAGCTGATCGACGGACTTCTTACCATTGACCGTTCGAGAATCAACGGCGACAGAAAAAGCCGTCTGCCCGGAAACATCAATATGTGCTTCCAGGGAATCGAGGGCGAATCTTTGCTTCTGATGTTGGATATGCAAGGGGTTGAAGCGTCATCGGGTTCTGCCTGCACTTCCGGCTCTCTCGACCCGAGCCACGTTCTTCTTTCGATCGGCTTGCCTCACGAAATTGCTCACGGCTCACTCCGTCTGACTTTCAGTGACGACAACACGGAAGAAGATGTTGATTATATTCTTGAAGTGCTTCCCCCGATTATTGAAAGACTTCGTTCAATGTCCCCTCTTTGGGAAAAAATCATCAAGGAAAACAATGAAAACATATAATTTGAAAGGTGATAATTATGGCATACAGTGAAAAGGTAATGGATCATTTTGCAAATCCGAGAAACGTCGGTGAAATGCCCGACGCTGACGGTATCGGTGAGGTTGGTAATCCCAAATGCGGCGATATTATGAAAATGTATATCAAAGTAAAGGATGATACCATTACAGATGTAAGTTTCAAAACATTCGGCTGTGGTGCAGCGATCGCAACAAGCTCTATGGCAACGGAACTTGTAAAGGGAAAGTCCATTACAGATGCTCTTACCCTCACTAATAAAGCGGTAATGGAAGCTTTGGACGGACTTCCGCCTGTAAAGGTACATTGTTCCGTTCTTGCAGAGCAGGCAATCAAAGCTGCATTGTCCGATTACTATAAACGACAGGGTATCGATCCCGAACCGATCGTAGGAACGATTCCGGAATGCGAAGAATGTTCATTTGAAGAAGGCTGAGTATTGCTTCCCTAGTCATTCTATAACCGAAACGGGCTGTGATGATTTCCGAACAGGAAACTTCACAGCTGTTTTTCTTTTGCCTGCAAAAAATGCGAATACTCTTTTTCAGTATCCGCATTCAACATCATTCTTCGGTCAAAACGGTCGGGGTATTTAACGGTTTTCGCGGAAGAGGTGTACAAGTAAGGGTAAGCATACACTTATCCTCCCCCTGTGTCAACACGGAACGAATTTTGTCAAGCAGCCGCTTGACAATGATTCCTACCATCGCTCCTACAATATACATCATTATATCATCCAGACAGGCTGTCGCCGTATTGAACGAATATTGTATCACTTCAATAGTCAGTCCTGCTGCTCCTCCGACAATCAGAAGATGCCAGAATTTGATTTTTGGGTTAAGGATCAACAGGCTGAATGTCAAAGGGGCAAGAATCAGACTGTGCCACCACAAATACATTGTGCCGTTCTCGTGGGAACCGTTCAGGCACGATAGGATCCTGTCAAACGGTATAAAATTCAACTGCCGTTCGGAAGCCAGATTCGGCTTTTCGGGAATCAGCATTTCAAACACAATGACAAGAATATAGATCATCATCAATGCACGAATTGACATCGAAAGAAACCGGACAAAGCTTTTTCTGGATTCGTTGGTATCGCCTGTACCGCCCATAAACAGCCGCATAAAAACCACAATAAAAAACGGTACCGTCCAAAGGATAAACATACAAACCAACTGGTACTCCGTAAACGACGGCCAGCAGTCACCGACTTTTGTGAATACACCCTTTATAATGTCAATCACAAAGGAAATGACCGTTATGCTTGACATTGCAAGGATCGCCGCTCCTGCCGCCTGAAAACGTTTGATAAAAAACATCAAAGCAGCAATAATTAAAAACGCATTGATAAACACCAATCCCTCGGCAAGGGAAGGAACATCGATCTGCTTGCTGGCATCGTTGGGCAGCAGAAACAGCATCAGTCCTGCGGCAAGCGATACAAAAAGCTCTCCTATGGTCAGTTTTTGACTTGGAAGAACACTCATAGCCGATTCCTCCTGAAGCTCAAGTAATCTTCAAGAATGATCACTGCTGCAACGCTGTCAACAACCGCCTTCCGCTTTTTTCCCCTTGTGTCGGTCATATTCAGATATTCGTGGGCGGTAACGGTAGTACAGCGTTCGTCGCGGAATACAATTTCAAGTTGGGATCTCTCCTTTAAAATTTCGGCAAAATTCCGGACGTTTTCGGCACTTTCTCCTTCGCTGCCATCCATATTTCTCGGAAGTCCCACCACAATCTGTTCGGCGCGCTTTTCCGCAGCGATTGCTGCGATCTTCTCCGCAAGGATCTCCTGACGAACCTCTGTGATGACCGTTACCGGTGAAGCAATTATCTCTTTTTTGTCACAAACCGCTATGCCTGTTCTTACCCTTCCATAATCAACAGACAAAATAATCATAAATTTTAATCTCCGTATATCAAATCTTCTGTTATTGCAAATGCTCTGTATAGTTTTCCAGAACGACTGTAGGTTGAAGATTTTCGTCAAAGCTGATGACATTGACAGCCATATTGGTTCCGAGGGGAACCTGTTTGATTCCGCTGACATCATAGCCGTGAACAAAACACATCATATTTTTGATGGAACAGCCGTGCGAAACGATACAGATCGTTTTGTTTTGATTTTCGCTGACAATCTTCATCAGCGCATTTTTCACACGCTCATAGACCTGTGCCATACTCTCGCCGTTTGGGGCGGCAAACACGGACGGATTGTTATGCCAATTGTCAAACTGTTCGGGATAAAGCTGTTCTATCTCCGTAAGAAGTCTGCCCTCCCAGTCGCCTGCGTCAATCTCCGCCAGTTCATCATCAATTTTCATTTCACATTCGTGATAAACATTGATACCCTCGGCTGTTTTTCTTGCACGGATAAAAGAACTGCTGTAAAACATATCGATTGGCTCCGCCGCAAGAAGCTCCGCTGTCTGAAAAATCTGCTTTCTTCCCTGCGGCGTTATATCTGTGTCAATACGTCCCTGAAAAAATCGTTTTAAATTTCCCTCCGCCTGACAATGACGGACAAGTATCACTTTCGTCACTTTTTAAATCCTCCGATATGGCATTATCACTCAAACAATCACGGTTTTTGTCAGTTCCGTTACGGATTTCATATTGTGAGAATCAAGGTATTGATTCAGACCGTCGGCAATTTTGATCGGTGCATACGGGTCGGTAAAGAGTGCTGTGCCGATCTGTATGGCGTCGGCTCCTGCCATCATTATTTCAACTGCGTCCTTCCACGTTGTCACACCGCCCATTCCTATCACGGGAATGGACACGGCATTTTTCACTTGCCATACCATTCTCACCGCAACGGGAAAAACCGCAGGACCCGACATTCCGCCTGTGATGTTTTTAATGATCGGTTTGCGTGTATTGATGTCTATCCGCATTCCCGTAAGCGTATTGATCAGCGAAACGGCGTCCGCGCCCTCGCTTTCGGCTGCTTTTGCGATTGAGGCAATATCTGAAACATTCGGTGACAGCTTGATGATCAGCGGTTTTTTACAGTATTTTCTGACAGCCTTTGTGATCGCGCCGACAGATTCGCACGACGTACCGAACTGTACACCGCCCTCTTTGACATTCGGACAAGAAATATTCAGCTCTATCATATCAATATCGGTTTCGGAAAGAATTTCTGCCATTTTACAGTAGTCATCCTGTGTGCTTCCTGCAACATTTGCGATAACAACCGTATTTTGCTTTTTGAGCCACGGAAGGTCGTTTTGGATAAAATGCTCCACGCCGGGATTCTGGAGCCCTACAGCGTTTAACATTCCCATCGGTGTTTCAGCGATACGCGGCGGAGGATTGCCAGGGCGCTCCTTTAGTGTTGTTCCCTTGCACGAGATTCCGCCGAAAACAGACAGCGGATAGAATTCGCTGTATTCGTGTCCGAATCCGACCGTTCCCGAAGCGGCTATGATCGGATTGTTAAAATATACACCTGCTATCTCTACTCCTAAATCTGCCATTACCAAGCAACCTCCTCTGCGTGAAATACGGGACCGTCTTTACAGACGTGCTGAAAGAATGTCGTTCCATCACCACGGTTGACCGCAACGGCACAGCCAAGACACGCACCGACACCGCAAGCCATCCGCTGTTCTAATGAAACCTGACAGGGAACATTATTTTCTTTTGCGATTTTTGCTATATTTTTGAGCATAGGTGTGGGACCGCAGGCGCAAACTAACTCTGCATTCTTGATTTCCTCTGCCAACGGCTGTGTTACAAAACCGTGGATCTCGTAACTGCCGTCATCGGTGGTGATGATCAGTTTTGAAACCGACTTTTTGAAATCATCGGAAAGAATCACTGCGTCTTTATTTCTAAATCCGTTGATGACAACTGCGTTTTCGCCGAGCTGTCTGGCACTGTAGAGCATAGGCGGAACTCCTATGCCGCCGCCAACAAATACAGTACGCTTGTTTTTGTCAAGCACAAAACCGTTTCCGAGAGGTGCGATAATATTGACCGTTTCGCCCTCTTTCATCTTTGCCATTATTTCCGTACCCTCGCCCCTGACTTCAAATACAAGGCGAATCGTATCATCAACGACATCACAAACGGAAATCGGTCGGCGGAGTGTTTTTCCCGGAACGAAAACCTGAACAAACTGTCCTGGTCTTGTTATATCGGCAAGCTGTTGATTTTTCAGCCTGAAATCATATACAGTCGATGTAAGCTGTGCTTTTGACACAAGAATACAATCCTGTGCGTCATATCTCAATCAAATCATTCCTTTCGGTCATTTTAAATTCATCAATTTTATCAAACGCTTTACTTATTACAGTATAACATAAAATTCTTAAACTTTGAAGAAATTTTTTT
>CADCRH010000122.1 GCA_902803805.1 uncultured Ruminococcus sp. | reverse complement strand
GACCTTTTGATTGAGGACGGCACCAGCGGAATTGACTATGACGGTGAAGGCATTTACGCGTGGATCAACGAAAACTGCTATCAATACGGCTTCATCCTTCGCTATCTGAAAGGTAAGGAAACCATTACAGGCTATGAGCACGAGCCTTGGCATTTTCGATATGTCGGTATTCCTGCCGCCACCTATATGATGAAACACGGGATTACCCTTGAAGAATATATTCAAATGCTTGAAAAGAATTATTCCGCAGAAAATCCCCTTGTCATTGAGGGTGACGACGATAAAGTCTGGTGTACGTATTATGTGAAAGCCGATGAAGGCTCCGACACCGATATTCCTGTTCCGAAGAATTACCGATACACCGTGTCGGGCGATAATTTCAGCGGCTTCATTGTAACCGCCGCCATCAATGATGATTCCTTTAGCGTTGAATCCTCACAGGAGGAAGAAAGCGAAGAAAGGGATTCTTATGAAGAACCCGTTTATGATGACGAATCAGATTACGACTATGATGATTACGATACGGAAGAATAAAAAGAGAGGTTTTTCCTCTCTTTTTTCTTCGGGAAAAAACACTTGTGAATCTTAAATTGTTTTTTTATGTTTCAATTTGAAAATTTATGAAATAATTATCATATGTATTGAAAAAATAGTCAAACAATAGTATAATAAATAAAAAGTCATTATGAAGTTATAGTGGAATAATTTTGTTTTATACTAAAATCAACAAGGAGATGTTAACAATGGGAATTATCAAAGCAGTAAAAAATTCGGTTGGCGGAGCTCTTTCAGATTCATATCTGGAATGTTTCCGTCCCGGCCCGATGGGAAGAACGACCGTTGTTGTTCCGGGTGTTTTCCGTGATGCCGGTCAGAACAGAAATACCAACACAAAGGGTTCTAACAATGTGATCTCAAACGGTTCTATCGTTGAGGTAGGTCCCGGTCAGCTGATGTGCGTGGTTGACGGCGGACGTGTCGTTGACTATTCCGCAGAGCCGGGTTATTTTCAGGTCAACAATTCCAGTATGCCGTCATTCTTTAACGGTACCAGTTCCATAATGCCTGCCATCAAAGAAAGCCTTGAGCGTATCAAATTCGGCGGCAACGAGTACCGCGAGCAGAGAGTGGTATATATCAACCTCCGCACCATAGAGGGTATCAAGTTCGGTACAAGAGCGCCCGTTCCGTTCTATGACGAAAAGTATAAAATTGATGTTGCAGTTCGTGCGAATGGTCAGTTCTCCATTAAGATCGTTGACCCGTGGAAATTCTTTAATGAGGTAATTCCGAGCGAATGTGTCACAGACGGCGTTCCGCTTGACGCTGAACAGTTCCTGAACGAAACATTTATGTCCGAGTATCTCGGAGCGCTGGGCGAAGCATTGAGCAATATTTCCTGCGACGGTATTCCGCTTTCCAGAATCCCCACACAGACAACAAAGATTTCAAAATATATGGCTGACGCTCTTGACGATGTATGGAGAGAGTCAAGAGGTATCGAAATTCAGAATGTCGGCTTCAACAGCCTTACCTATGACGAGGATACCAAAAAGCTTCTCCAAAAGAGAAACGATGCGGCGATCTATACCGATCCGACCATACAGCAGGCATTTATCAATACCTCCATCGCAAGAGGCATTGAGGCGGCAGGCTCCAATTCGGGCGGCGCAGCAGTCGGCTTTATGGGGATGAATATGGCGATGAATGCCGGCGGTAACTTTATGGGACAGGTAAACGGCACACTTCAGCAACAGCAAGCAGCACAGCAGGCGGCGGCTCAGCAGCAGGCAGCACAACAGCCTGTTCAGGACGGCTGGAAATGCTCCTGCGGACATTCGGGCAATACCGGAAAATTCTGTGCGGAATGCGGTTCACCGAAGCCTGCGGACAGCGGTTCGTGGAAATGCTCCTGCGGTGCGACCAATACCGGAAAATTCTGTGCCGAGTGCGGCGCAAAGCGTCCCGAAGCAGGTCCGAAAAAGTGCAGCAAGTGCGGCTTTGAACCACAGGCAGGTCAGTCCGCGCCGAAATTCTGTCCTAACTGCGGCAGTCCGATGAATTAAAGCGAATCTGTCATTTTATATCCGTGTCTGTCTGATCTTTTCGGGCAGACACAAATAATTCGTGTTGAAAAGAGGTGACTGCTGTGCCAATCAAGGCACACAGCTTTTATGGAAACTGTTGCATATAAATGTATCAACTGTGTTGCTCCGCTTCAATATAATGCGGCGAAACAAAAGTTTACCTGTGAGTTTTGCAGAAGTGATTTTACAGAGGCAGAGCTTCGGCAGTATTGGGGAGAACTTGATGAACAACTGAATAATGAAGCTGCTCCAGAGCCTGAGCAGTCCTCCGATCCTGACGATTTTAATGCCAATGCCGCCTTGTATCTGTGTCAGAACTGCGGTGCGGAGATCATCGCTGAAAGAACGACAACAGCGGCTACTTTCTGTGTCTATTGTCACAGCCCTGTCGTCATTTCAAACAGGCTTGCGGGTCAGTATAAGCCGGATATGGTCATCCCCTTTAAAATCTCCGAGGAAGAAGCAAAGCAGCGATTTTATGATTTCTGCGGCAAGAAAAAATTTCTGCCAAAGGATTTTATCTCCGAGGCACAGCTTGATATGATGAAGGGCGTTTATTATCCGTACTGGATGGTCGATTCACTCAAGGACGGCACAATGAATGCCACCGCAAAGAAAGTCCGCAAATGGAAACAGGACGACTATGAATATACAGAAACCAAAACTTATAAAATCAGACGTGCAGGAAAAATTGACTTTAAAAGCTATCCCTGCTCTGCTTTCCGCAATGAGGACAAGGACGCGATGAAATATGTGAATCCTTATGATGATAAGGATTTCAAACAATTCTCAATGGCGTATCTTTCGGGGTTTCTCGCAGAGAAACGCGATACCGAACGTAGGGATGTTCAGTCACAGGTTGATAATGAACTTCAGGATTACGCAAAGAAGATCTACGGCGGAACAATCGACAGTTCCTATGATTCCGTAACGGTGGACAATATTCATTTGAACACTTTGAAAGAATCGTGGAAATATGCGATGCTGCCCGTATGGCTGATGACCTTTAAATATAATGTCAAAGATTATCTTTATGCAATGAACGGTCAGACGGGTAAGAATTACGGTGAACTGCCCTGCTCAAAGGGCAAATTGACAGCATTTGGAATCGTAGTATTTCTTCTTTTGTCGGTGATCATCCTGTTCGGAGAATATTTTCTTCGGGATTCCGAGCTCAGTACAGGAAAAATTTTAAGAGCACTCAGCATTAGCGTTTTAGTTTCACTT
>CADCRH010000121.1 GCA_902803805.1 uncultured Ruminococcus sp. | reverse complement strand
TTCGTAAAAGAGAAGCTTATGAAAAGCCTTCTGTAAAGCGTAAAAAGAAGTCTGAAGCTGCTCGTAAGCGTAAGTACAAATAATTTTGTATATTACACAGAAAAATTAAGGGATATTTCCGGGGCGAACGCCTGCCGAACTGCTTCGGCGCTTTCTCCGTGAAATATCCTTTTTGTTATATAATGAGGAATGATCAATGAGTTTGTTAAAACCTACGGTCGCACTGGAAAATGTCACCGATATTACGCCCGAATTGATTCGGCAGCTCGGTATCGACGCCATTCTTCTTGATGTTGACAATACGCTTGCGCCGCCGACTTCCCATCTTCCGTATGACGGTGTGCAGGAGTGGATCGACAGTATCAAACAAATGGGGATCCATATTGTTATATGTTCCAACAACTACAAGAAAAGAGTGAAGCCGTTTTCGGACAGCGTTGGTCTTGACTGTGTGGCAATGAGCCTGAAACCGTTCCCGTTTGGCTTTAACCGCGCCAAGCGTAAATTTAAAGAAAAGCCCGACTCCGTATTGGTGGTCGGTGACCAGGTCTATACAGACGTTCTCGGTGCCAATCTTGCCGGTATGAAATCGGTGCTTCTTGCGCCGCGCTCGGAGGAACACGGCTTTAGCATTTGGCTCAGAAGAAAAATGGAGATCGGTGTGCGGAAAAAATTGAAGCGATGGAATGAAGGTGAAAACAATGTCGGTAAAGGACACGGATAAAATTGACGGAATGGGTATCGACGAAAAAACCAATACATTGGTATTTTTGATAACAGACCCGTTTACCTGGGTCATTCAGGAATATGAACACCTCAAAGGACTACAGACAAAAATCAACAATTATGTCGGCTATATCGAAAGCAAGGGCTATCGTTCGGTTTATCAGAATCGGGAATTCGACCGCTTTCGTATAGAAATCGTGTTTAAATATCAATATACGGAAAACTGCGAACGCTTTTTGAACGCAGGCAGACGGCAACTCAAGGAACATCATATTGATATTCAATATACTGTTGCAAATTCCGAAACGGAGTGATGAAAAATGAAAAAAGTTCTTTTTATACTCGGACCGAATCTGAATATGGTGGGTATCCGTGATAAAAATGTTTACGGCACGGAAACCGCCGAAAGTATTAACGATCAGGTGAAACAATGGGCGGAGGAATTAAATCTCGACCTTGAAATTTATCAGTCAAATCACGAGGGTGATATTATCGATAAAATTCATTCCGCTTACGGCGTTAAGGACGGAATGATGATCAATGCAGGAGCGCTGACGCATTACAGCTATGCACTGCACGACGCAATCGAAGCGGTCCATATCCCGACGATCGAAACACATATGTCAAATATTTATGCCCGTGAGGAGTTCAGGCACAAGTCCGTACTTTCCGCCGTTTGCGCAGGCTGTATAGCAGGCTTCGGCAAGGAAAGCTATTATCTCGGACTTACCGCGCTTGTCAGGATTTTTGAAAAGACATAAAATTTCCGTCCTTTATGAAAGGAAGTAATCAGAATGAACACAAGACTTTTAACACTGTCGGAGCTTCTGCCCGAAAATGTCGATGCGGCACTGATCATCTCAAACGAAAACAGACGTTATTTTACGGAATTCGTTTCGTCGCTCGGCTATCTTCTGGTGACAAGAAAAGAAGCGTTTTTATTGGTTGATTTCAGATACGGCGAAGCGGCGCAGAAGAAAGCCAAAGGCTGTACGGTAATAACGTTTCAGAATTTTTCCGAAACGCTTCAAAAACTGATACGTGAAAACTACCTTCATTATATTATGCTGGAAGGTTCGACATTTACGCTGAATGAAGCGGCAAGAACAGAGGCAATTATCAATGAAGTCAACGCTTCGGCAATCAAATCTGCGGAACTTGATAAAATTATCAGCCGTATGCGTATCGTAAAAACGGCTGTTGAAGTTGATAAGATACGTCAGGCACAGCGTATCACTGAGGACGCACTCACCGAAACACTCAAGTTGGTCAAGGAGGGTGTAACCGAACGTGACCTTGCACTGGAACTGGAATATAAAATGCGCAAAATGGGTGCAGACGGCATTTCTTTCGACCTGATCACTATAACGGGCAAAAAAACCTCTATGCCGCACGGTGTACCGGGGAATGAAACCGTCAAATCGGGTGATTTTATCACCTTTGATATCGGCGCGATAGTTGACGGCTATCACAGCGATATGACAAGAACTGTTGCCCTCGGCGGTGTTGATAATGAGCAAATGCGTGTCTATAATACCGTGCTCCAGGCACAGCAGAACGGTCTTGATGCAGTAAGAGAGGGTGTGACCTGCGGTTTTGTGGATGAGGCGGCAAGGTCTTATATCGATCAGGCAGGATTTCAGGGCTGTTTCGGTCATTCAACGGGACACGGTGTCGGTCTTGAAATTCACGAAGCGCCTGCCGTTTCTCCGAAAAGCGATTTTGTACTCAAAAGCGGTATGGTGATCACTGTAGAACCGGGAATCTATATTCCCAATAAATTTGGTGTAAGAATCGAAGATATGGTGGTCGTTACAAAGGACGGCTGTATCAATCTGGCAACAATGCCCAAAGAACTGATCGTTTTGTAAAGAAAAGAAAATAAAGTAAAAATCTTGCAATTTTAATTTGTGTATAGTATAATGATAAAAGTGTATAAAGGCTTTTTCTCGAATATGAAAATTTCGGGAATTTTAAAAATCACAAATCCAGTTAACAGGAGGATCTTCTATGATTACAGCAGGCGATTTCAGAAACGGCGTAACATTTGATATGGACGGACAGGTAGTGACTATCCTTGAATTCCAGCACGTAAAACCGGGTAAGGGTGCGGCTTTTGTTCGTACAAAAATCAAGAACGTGATTACAGGTGCCGTTGTTGAAAGAACTTTTAACCCCAACGACAAGTATCCGACAGCTTTCATTGAGAGAAAAGAAATGGAATATCTCTACAGTGACGGCGATATTTATTACTTTATGGACAACGAAACCTACGACCAGCAGCCGATCAATAAAGACGTTCTCGGCGATGCTTTCAAGTTCGTAAAGGAAAATATGGTATGTAAAATTCTTTCCTATAAGGGAAGCGTTTTCGGTGTTGAGCCGCCGAACTTTGTTGTTCTGACAGTAACACAGACAGACCCCGGCTTCAAGGGCGATACCGCAACCAACGTTACCAAACCCGCAACACTGGAAACAGGTGCGGAGATCAAAGTTCCGCTCTTTATCAATGAGGGCGACCAGATCCAGATCGACACAAGAACCGGTGAATAT
Organism: uncultured Ruminococcus sp.; assembly: GCA_902803805.1. Lineage (GTDB taxonomy): Bacteria > Bacillota > Clostridia > Oscillospirales > Acutalibacteraceae > UBA1213. Next base: position 6,386 of record CADCRH010000121.1, on the reverse strand, counting down.
ATGTCCAGAGCGTAAAATAAACGGTGATGTCACAAGGAGGGCATAAATATGGAACTGACAGAAAAAGCTGCTTATATCAAAGGACTTCTTGACGGTCTGGAGCTTGACCCGAAAGATAAGCAGACAAAGGTGCTCAAAGCACTTGTCGATCTTGTTAACGATATGGCGGAGGAGGTCTCACAGCTGGAACAGAGCTATGACGATGTATGCGACCAGATCGACGCGATCGACGAGGATCTTTCGGGCGTTGAGGATATGCTCTATGAAGAATACGATGAGGACGAGTCTTGTGACTGCGGCTATTGTTCAAACGGTTCGGACGAGGAAATGACCTATGAGGTCGTTTGCCCCACCTGCGGAACGACGATCGGTCTTTCCGAGGATTCGCTGAATGACGGCGGTATTGAGTGTCCGAACTGCGGCGAGGAGCTTGAATTCGACTATGACGAAGACGAGTTGGACGACGCGGAGGACGACGAGGAATAATCCTATTCCGATACTTACAATGCGGAATCTTGCAGAAATGTGCAGGGTTCCGCTTTTTGATTAACAGTGAAACATAAAGAAAGGCGTGAAAATTGATGCTCATAAGTCTGTTAAGTAATTTAGGCAATATTGATTTTATGACGGTCATCACATACATTTTGTCAACATTGGTCGTGGTGTTTCTTGTTCTTCCGCTTCACGAGTGGGCACACGGCTTTGTTGCCTACAAGCTCGGTGACAACACCGCAAAACGAAGCGGCAGACTGACGCTGAATCCGTTGGCGCATATTGACCCGTTCGGTTCAATGCTTCTTTTGCTGATCGGCTTCGGCTGGGCAAAGCCCGTACCCGTTGAACCGAGAAATTTTAAGAATGAAAAAATAGGTATGGCGATCACTGCGCTGGCAGGTCCTGTGTCCAATCTGATCGCCGCTATCATCGCAGGTATCCTTATGCACGCTTTGATCGCGGTGCTGACCGCCGCAGGAATCGTTGTTTCTGTCGGTTCGGTGTTTTATATCAGTTCGGGAGGAACGTTCTGGGCATATGTGATACGTTTTTTTATGTATCTGATGCTGATCAATATCAGTCTTGCCGTGTTTAACTTTATCCCGATACCGCCGCTTGACGGTTCCAAAATACTGATGGCTTTTCTGCCCGATTCTGCTGTTGAATGGCTTTACGCACACGAGCAGATCTTCTCAATCGGTCTGTTTATTCTTGTGATGGCAGGAGGACTGAACGGCGGTATCATTACAGCGCTCCAAAGTGTATTATACAATTTCATTGATTGGCTGACGGCACTTCCGTTCTCTTTTGCATAAGGAGAAAACAGTGGAAAAAATATCCTATAAACTGGAAGTATTTGAGGGGCCTCTTGACCTTCTGCTTCATCTGATCGAAAAGAACAAACTGAATATCTATGATATTCAAATATCCGAGTTGCTGGAACAATATATGGAGCATATCCAACTGATGCAGGAACAGGATCTCGACATTGCGGGAGAATTTCTTGATATGGCGTCCAGACTGGTTCAAATCAAATCCGCAATGCTTCTTCCGAAATATGAGGAAGCCGAGGAATTGAAAAAAGAATTGTCGGGGCAGTTGGTGGAATATCAGAAATGTAAACGTGTCGCCAAAATTCTTGCGGCGAATATCAGTTTTGACAGCTATTGCCGCGAGCCTGCGAAAATCAAGGCGGATATGACATATAAGCGTTCACACCCTCCCGAATATCTTGTTTCGGCATATATGGCGGCAGTCGGACGCGGAAAGGCAAAGGTGCCGCCGCCGGAGGACGCTTTTTCGGGTATCGTTAAAAGAAGAATTGTTTCAGTCAACTCCAAAATCATCGGTGTAATGAAAAAGCTTTGGAGCGGCAAAAGTGTCAGTTATCATTCTGTTTTTGACGACGCACAGGATAAAAGCGAGCTTGTCGCAACGTTTCTTGCGATACTGGAACTGATCAAGGGCAAGCGTGTCAGAATCGATGGTGACGGCGAAAATCAATCATTAAAAATGATAAGCGGAGGCGGTAAGGATTGGAAGAAAGAAAATTGAAAAGTGCGGTGGAAGCGGTCATATTTGCCTGCGGTACTCCCGTTGAGGTATCGAGAATCGCTCAGGCGCTGGATCTTCGTCCGCTTCAGGCGAAAAATATATGTGATGAGCTGGTCAGTGAATATGCAAAAGCCGAGCGGGGAATACACATTGTAAAGCTGAACGACAGTTATCAGATGTGTTCGGTCGAGGAATTCGCCGAGCCGATACGAACAGTAATGGATCTAAGGCGAAACACACCGCTTTCACAGGCGGCATCGGAGGTTCTTGCGGTGATCGCCTATAATCAGCCTGTCACCAAGGCTTTTGTGGAGCAGGTCAGAGGGGTTGACTGTTCGGGCGTTGTGTCAAGTCTTGTCGCAAGGCAGCTCATAGAGGAAAAAGGCAGACTGGAGCTTCCGGGCAGACCGCTTGTTTATGGTACAACGGAGCATTTTTTAAGATGTTTTAACATCTCATCGATCGATGAACTTCCGCCGCTTCCGAATGACGAAGAAAATTCCGACAGTGAAAACGGGAAGAACCAAGAGAATCAACAATCTACAGACAAAGATGGAACATCGGGAGAAACACAATGACGGTTTTTCGTATCATACTGTTGATCATTACGGCGCTGATCTTGTTTTTACTGTTTTGTCCGTTTGTCATCAAAGTGGTTTATGCTGATGATGTCACCCTGAAGATTGGATATATTTTCCCGTTTATCAAAATTCTTCCTCAGAAACCGAAACAAGAGTCAAAGAAGAAAAAAGAGAAAAAACCAAAAGAAGAAAAGTCCGAAAAAAAGAAAAATCCGATTTTTGAAACCGTAAAAGAAAAAGGTCTTGACGGACTGATAGAACTTCTGAATGCCATCGTGAAGATTCTGGTAAAGACAGTCAAAACGATCACAGACCATCTTGTTATTTCAGAACTGGATATTGATGCCGCCATAGTGGGAGATGACCCTGCCGATACGGCAATGAAGTTCGGATATGCCTGCTCTGCGGTTTATCCGTTGGTGTCAATGATCGATAATAACGTCAAAAAATGTCATCATAACATCAATATTACAGCAGGTTTTCAGTTGACCGAAACGAAGATCTGTCTTGAGTTAAAAGCAAGAATCATTCCGATATTTGTGATCATTGCGGCGGTCGCGGCACTTTTCAAGGCTGTCAGGGCATTGTTAAGATTCAAAAACAAATAAATTTTAATTTTGAACAGTATGTTCCGATTTCTTGAACTAAGGAATTCGGAACATATTGTTTTTATTATAATAAAAAATGAATGGGGTAATGCAAGTTTTTATTGATTTTTGATTGAAAAATGAAGATAGTGGTGGTAAAATAGAAAAGGATAATTATACAAAAAAATAACAGAATTGCTGAAATTATTGTATTAAAATATCGAAAGGAAGGAATCGTATGAACCAATCACAGCTGAAACGGACAAGCGTTTTTTTGAGTCTGATTCTTCGGCATAATCCGAGTGCCGCCAATGTCACGCTCGATCAACACGGCTGGGCGTATATTGATGATTTGATAGACGGTGTGAACCATACGGGAAAATATGTCCTTGACCGTGAAACGCTCGAATATATCGTACAAACCGACAATAAACAGCGTTACTCCATCAGCGACGACGGAAAGCGTATCAGAGCCAATCAGGGACATTCGGTGAATGTTGATGTTGAACTGGAAGAAAAACAGCCGCCGAAACTTTTGTATCACGGTACGGCGGATAGATCCTGCACACTGATCAGGAGAGAGGGACTGAAACCGAAAAGCCGCCTGTATGTTCATCTTTCCAAGGACAGGGGAACTGCCGTTCAGGTCGGGCAGCGTCACGGAAAGCCTGTTGTTCTGACCGTAAGAGCCGATGAAATGTATCGTGACGGCTATCTGTTTTATTATTCGGTCAACGGCGTATGGCTGACAAAGTTCGTGCCGGTTCACTATATTGATTTTTAAGTTTTGAGTTTGGGAGTGAAAAAAATGCTTGTTATTGAAAGCAATGAAATGAGAAATATCGAGAAGCTTGCCGCACAGCAGGGAACACCGCTGTCCTCTTTGATGGAGCAGGCAGGAACAAAAATCGCGGAAATTGTTACGGAAATGATCTATCGAAACAAACTGAAAAAGATATGTATTATCTGCGGTTCGGGCAACAACGGCGGTGACGGCTTTGTGGCGGCAAGACTGATCTCTGTGATGAATTGTACGGTGAACGTGATTCTTGCTGACGGCGACCCGAAAACAGACCTTGCCAAAATGAATTTTAATATTCTGCCCGATAAGGTCAATATTCTTCCCTTTTATGAAAGAGCGATCGAAAGTGTCAGCGTCATTGCAGAAAGCGATATGATTATCGATGCCGTTTACGGTATCGGCTTCCGCGACGGACTGAATCCGCAGATCGCAGAAATTATTCAGCTTTGCAACGAGAATCAGAAAGCGCGTAAGATCGCCGTGGATGTTCCCAGCGGCATTGTCTGCGACAGCGGCGAAATTATCAATGGGTGCTTTAAAGCCGATTTGACGGTTTCATTTACGGCACTGAAACCGCTTCACGTGCTGTATCCGTCAATGGATTACTGCGGAGAGATCCGTGTGGCGGAAGTGGGCATACCCAAAAATATAATATCTGTTTGTGAATATGCGATGAAAACCACTGACAGCTATATCAAAGACAATCCCCTGAAAGGGCGAAGAATGTCCGCTCACAAAGGAACCAACGGTACGCTTCTTTCCATATGCGGCAGCTACGGAATGGCAGGAGCGGCGGTACTTTCGGGCATTTCCGCACTGCGCACGGGTGTCGGACTGCTGAAATCGGCAGTGCCGAAGTCTATCTATCCTATCGTTGCGCAAAAACTGATCGAATCGGTATTTCTTCCGTTGGAGGAAACAGCCGGTGGAACCATCAGCGCAGGCGAATTTGATAAAATTCTTTACGAAATAATGAATCGCTGCAGCGCTGTTCTTCTCGGCTGCGGTCTGGGTCAGAGCGACGATATTACAAAATTGGTATCAATGATCGTCGAAAATTCAACAAAACCAATTGTGATTGACGCCGACGGAATAAACGCCGTGAGTATGAATATAGATGTATTAAGACGTGCCACCGTACCGATCATCCTGACACCGCATCCGGGAGAAATGGCAAGAATGACTCATACAGATATTGCGGCAGTTCAGGCGCACCGCTATGAAATGACAAAGCTGTTTGCACAGGAATATCACGTCACGGTCGTGCTGAAAGGAGCCAATACCATCATAGCTACACCCGAAGGCAGGGCATATGTCAACCGTACAGGCAACAACGGTATGGCAAAAGGCGGCAGCGGCGATGTCCTTGCCGGCATTATGGCGTCGCTTCTTGCACAGGGTACGGACACGGAAAAGGCGGCAGTGTATGCGGTTTACTACCACGGACTGGCAGGCGACAGATGTGCGGAAAACTACTCGAAGCGTTCAATGCTTCCGAGCGACATTGCGGATGAGATCAGATATTCGGAATTCGGAAAAATCAGGGATTAACAAAACAGCAGCAGTCGAAAATACAAATGATGATTCTTTTTCTGTGAGGGTGATCAGTTGAAGCTCCTGAGAAGATTTTTTGTGTTTATCGGAATCGTTTTGACGGCGGTGCTGCTTTCGTCCTGCGCGGAGCAGCCGAAAATTCCCGACATCAGTACAGTACTGGACAATAATGCTGCGATTGCCGCCGACGGTCAGACCTACGATTGTCATATTAACTATGTCAGCCCGACAACGGCAGCAATTACCTTTAATGCTCCCGATACCATCAAAAATATGACCGTTCGCCGCGCCGACGGTCAATATTCACTGTCGCTCGGCAGTCTGATTTGTCGTACAGACACTTCGCTGCTCGATGATACATCGGTACCGATGAGAGCGGTCAATGTCCTTGACGGTATTACCAAAAGCCAGAATGTACAGTTCCGATCCGCCGATGAAAACAAATTTACTTTTACAGTCGGTGTCGGAAACGATAACGTGACCGTCGTTACTGACCGTAAAGGTGCTGTCAAAAATATCAAGGCTTCGGATATACAGATCTCTGTCAAGTAACAATCTGTCGGGTCGGGTGTGTGTCCTCACACTTTACTTTCCTTTTCTTTACTTTCTTTTACTTTACTTTATGTGATTAATCTTGGAATAACTCAGGTTTTTCCGGGATTAATCGCTGTTTTTTCCGTATAAATTTGTATGAGGGCATAGCAAGGCATCAGAAACAAAAATTTGAAAATGTTATTCAAATTCAAAGTTGTTTCTGCATTCATACTTATGTTGTAGAATCCCGAAAAAACTTTTTTGAAATGCGGAATTTTT
>CADCRH010000120.1 GCA_902803805.1 uncultured Ruminococcus sp. | reverse complement strand
GATCTCTTTGTCGGTCGTGACAAGCTGTTCGGGCGTTCGGGTATAAAACGACATCTCAATAATGCTTATGTCTATCAAAGTTTCATAGTGTTTTCTTACTTTCGGATTGGCAAAAATTCCGCCCGAATCCAACATAGCGCGCATATCGGCAAGCGAAGAGTCAAACGATGCATAATTTCTGCTATGTAAATAAAGCATCATCCGGCAGGTAATACTTTTCATTTTTCCCTGCGAATGCATATTGCTGTAATATTTTTGGTTCAGTGACATCAGTAATCGTTCTGCTTCACCAAAATTTCTGTATGCAATATAGCCGTTCACAATATTCAGACCTATGATAAATTTTTGTTTGCCAGTAGCACGCTTGAAAAATCTGTTCTGCTCCTCAATAAAGCCATTGAAATCCGTATCGAGCCTTCTCAGCGTTTGTCTGTACAGCTTGTCAACCGCCCAGAAAAGCCAAAAATCTCCTATAATCGACAACAAAAGCAATACGATTCCCGTCCAGACAGGAATCCCTAAACGGGTATCGCCCAACACGATCAGAAATCCCACTACATAAAAAATCGTATCTAAAATAAACAGTACTGCTGTAACACCGAACGAAAAAATCATTCCGAACATATTGTCATCCATCCTTTCTCAAAAAACGTATGGCATCATTTATCATATCTTTTTCGTATTTTGATTACTCCTTGATGGAACGTTTAAAACAGTCAATCACATATTGTGCCTGTTCGTCGGTAAGTTTACTGTAAAGCGGAAGTGTTATTTCGTTTTTGTACATATTGTAGGCATTCGGATAGTCACTGATACTGTAGCCCATACGCTTATATGCCGTCATCATCGGCAGAGGTTTATAATGAACATTAGTTGCCACACCATAGCTTGCCATCCGCTTGATAATGGTGTTTCTGTACTCCTCATCTTTCAAAAGAAGCTTGACAAGATACAGATGACCGCTTGACGCAAATCTGCCCTTTTCGGAATAATGCTTTAACACCGAAACGCTCTGGTCGGCAAGTTCACGGTCATAAAATTCAATAATTTGTCGGCGGCGCTTCAGCATTGACGGAAACCGTTTCAGTTGTGCAATGCCAATCGATGCCATTATATCCGTCATATTGCATTTAAAGTAAGGTCCTACAATATCATATTCCCACGCGCCAAGCTGTGTTTTTGCAAGTGCGTCCTTTGACTGACCGTGGAGCGACAGAAGCATATACTGCTTATACAGTTCTTCACTGTTGAGGTCGGAGTGTTTTTTCCACGTGATGGCACCACCCTCGCCCGTTGTGAGATTCTTAACGGCATGAAAGGAAAAAGCCGTAAAATCAGCAAGATTGCCGCTCATATGATAATCCCGTCTTGCACCGAGAGAATGAGCGCCGTCCGCAAGAACGATTACTCTGTTATAAATATCCTGCATTGTGGTTTCTGGCGAAAAATACATCCGTTTGCTTCTTACGGCATCAAAAATTTTCTCATAGTCGCACGGAACCCCTGCCACATCAACGGGAATGATCGCCTTTGTCCGTTCGTTGATCAGGTCATACAGTTTATCGTAATCCATCTGAATGGAATTCGGCATACAGTCAACCATAACGGGCTTGGCTCCCACGTGACAAACCGCACTTGCCGTAGCGGTGTATGTATAGGCAGGAAGGATGACCTCGTCACCCTTTTTAATACCGAACATACGGAGTGTCATTTCCAGCGCCGATGTACACGAATCAAAGCAAACTGTTTTTTCGGACATACAATAATTTGTCAAAAGCTTTTCAAATTTTTTTGTTTTAGGTCCTGTTGTAATCCAGCCGCTTTTTAAAGTATCGACAACTTCGTTAATTTCATCATCGCCAATATCAGGCGGTGAAAATGGAATGTTCATAAATACTCCCCCTATTTTTCATCAAAATCTGTTCCTGTCAGTTCTTCATCCGAAACACCGCACATAGAATCAAGTTCGTTTTCTTCCGCCATCGCTGCCCCTCCTATCAACTATTGTCAGAATAATTCATCCAGTAATATATAATATCTCAGTTTTTCATTATCGGGTTCGATATGCAGACGCTCAAACAGCATTTCAGGGGAATATCCCCGATACGGAATCCCTCCGTTGTATCTGCCGCCGAAATTCTGTTTCAGACTCCGATAACATATTGCAATATCCTGCCATTTGTCGGCAACTCCTGCCCTGCCCCAATCAATCAAACCGCTGATACTGCTGTCTTTTGCGAATAGATTCGGCAGGCAGAAATCTCCGTGTGTCAAAGTCAGATCTTCGAGCGGTCTGTGAGTTTCGAGCCATTTCAGAAGTTCCGACGGATTTTCAAATCCGTTTTCGCCAAATGTATCGGGTTCGGTATTGTCCATATCAACCAAATCATTTTCAACATTGTAACGTGCCAAACTTAGCTTGACATCAAGATCGTTGTGACACGGACAATCGGAAACATCGACACTCCACAGCATTGATAAGCCCTCGGATACCAAAGATAACAACAATTCGGGATCGCTCATATACTCGTCATCACAAAGCATTTTTCCGCCGATTTTTGACATCAGAAGATAGGAATATCCGCCGTCCGATTCATACACGATCGGTTCGGGCACAGGCAGTTTGCCTCTCAGATACCGTAAAATTTTGTACTCGTTTTCCGACTCAAAACTTTGTCGTTGTATTTTCAGTACCATATCATCGAAAATCAGAACATTTGACCCCGACATACCGATATTATCAATGTGATAATTTCTGTCAGATATAACTGCTCTTATTTTTTCGGGAAGTTTTTCCTCTGTCATTGTTACCGCTCCCATAATTTCACCCCGATCACAGAAATAAAGAATCTATTTCAACCGCTTACGGCTTCGGAAGTTCTTCCGCATACCCGCAGGGCAATTATGAATTAATGAAAGTTTTGGATTTTTGCGGCTTTGAGGGTGTTTTTCATCAGCATTGCGATTGTCATTGGTCCTACACCGCCGGGAACGGGAGTTATGTAGGAAGCCTTCGGCGCTACTTCGTCAAAGTCAACGTCACCGCAAAGCTTTCCGTTTTCATCTCTGTTAATGCCTACATCCAGTACAACAGCGCCCTCTTTTACCATATCGGCTTTCACAAATTTTGGTCTGCCGACAGCCGCCACCAGAATATCTGCATTGCTGCAAATTTCTTTGAGGTTTTGGGTTCTGCTGTGGCATATGGTAACAGTGCCGTTTTCGTGCAGCAAAAGCATTGCCATCGGCTTGCCTACAATATTGCTTCTGCCTATGACAACACAGTTTTTGCCGCTGACTTCAATGCCCTCGGAATGTACCATTTCCATTACTCCCGCAGGTGTACAGGGAAGAAAATGATAGTCACCTATCATTATTCTTCCGACATTGGACGGATGAAAGGCGTCAACGTCTTTCATCGGTGAGATCGCATTGATCACTGCCTTTTCGTCAAGATGTTTCGGAAGCGGAAGCTGACACAAAATACCATTGATCTCAGGCTTGTTGTTGAGCTGCTCCACCAGTGCCAACAATTCCTCCTGTGTCGTTTCCGCAGGCAATGCATATTCCTCCGAAACAAATCCGACTTCCGCACAGGCTTTTTTCTTGTTGTTAACATAAACTCTTGACGCAGGGTCATCTCCTACAATAATGACAGCCAGACCCGGATGAATCCCCTTCGCTTTCAACTGTTCACACTCTGCTTTGACTTCCGCTCTTACCTTTGCGGAAACCTCCTTGCCGCTGATAATTTTTGCCATTTTAAAAACTCCTTAATTACTGATTTCTTCTGATTGATCAACTGCCTTGACCGTTCTGTTTCTGAACACGATCAACAGCACGATTCCTGTAATAAACGTGATTCCCGAAAGAATCTGCGATACACGCAGACCGAAAATCGGTGTATAAAGACTGTCAGTTCGCAGCCCCTCCACCAACATTCTTTCAAAACCGTACCATACCAAGTACAAAAGGAAGATTTGTCCGTCATACTTCCGGAACTTTCTGCTGAAAAAGTACAAAACAAAAAATCCCAGTATGCACCATATCGATTCGTAAAGAAAACACGGGTGAACACCAATTTCATTGGTGTTTTCGCTTACCATCCGCCACGGGAGGTCGGTTTCGGTACCGAATGCCTCTTGGTTCACAAAGTTGCCCCATCTGCCGATACCCTGCCCTATCAAAAAGCCCATTACCGCTATATCAAGAATCGCAGGTATGCTAATTTTTTTCAGTTTTGCAACGATACAGCCGCTGACCAGTCCCCCGATCACACCGCCGTATATCGCAAGACCTCCGTTGTGTATCGCCAATATTTCGTTTAAATGCTGAGAATAGTAATCCCAACTGAAAAATACATAGTACAGTCTTGCCCCCAGTATTCCGCAGACAAGACCGACCAGAACACAATCAAAAAATCCGTCACGGTCTATCCCGAAACGTTTCAGATTCCGCATTGCGAAAAGCAGCGCAAGAATAAAACCGCAGCCGATAATGATTCCGTACCAATAAACGCTGAAATCCCCAACAGAAAACGCAACGGGATCAACATTAAACGAAAGTCCCAAGCCCGGAAATCTGACATTATACATAGGACTGCTCCTCGGACTGTTCCTCGCCAACTACCACAGACAGACAGTAATTATCAGGGTCAAGCTGATTTTTCAGTCTTTCGTTTACCTCGTCAAGCGTTAAATCCGCAATATCTTCCACAGAATCAAAGATTCTTCTTTCCGTAAATTCTCCGTTGATCATCTCGGCAGCAATAGAGGACGGATGGTCAAAACCCGACACCAGTTTGCCGTAAACACTTTTTCGTGCGATCTCAAAATCCTCTTGGGAAATGCCTGTTTGATGAAGTTCACGAATCCTTTCACGGATGATGTTGGTAATTGCCTGCGGATCTCTCGCCTCTCCCGAAAAAATAACGGCGCGATAACCCAACCCCTCCATATATTCGGTACCAAAAGTGGCGTTTATCAGCTTTTTATCCAGCAACTCTCTGTAAAGTGCGGAGCCTTCTCCTGCAAATGCCTGTAATATAATGCTCGTACAAAGAAGCTCTCTGTTTGTTGCAAAATTTTTCGGTGCCTTTTCTTTAAAGCCGATCTCAAACATCGGAACGGTAACAGGAAGAATCTGTTCGGTATAATTTGTTTTTACTTCATACGGTTCTTCGGGGAAAATGCTTTCTGTCCGGAAAGACTCATTGTCTTTCAGCTTACTGTCGGCAATTTCAAGAACCTCCTCCGGTGAAACGTTTCCTGCTATGCACATCACCATATTATTCAGGTTATAGTAGCTGTTGTAGCAGCGATAGAGAATTTCGGGCGTTATCTTCGCGATCGTTTCCACACTTCCTGCAATGTCAATATTGATCGGGTGATTCTGAAACATCCCCTGCAACAGATTCATCATCACCCTCCAGTCGGGGCTGTCCTCGTACATTTTGATCTCCTGACCGATAATTCCCTGTTCCTTGGCAACGGTTTCGGGCGTAAAGTAGGGTGACTGAACAAGGTCAAGCAGAATTTCAAGCGACTCACGGAAATTATCCGTACAAGAGAACAGGTAACACGTTACATCAAAAGAAGTATAAGCATTTGCCGAGGCACCTGTTTTCGCATATTTTGAAAATGCGTCACCGTCCTCGCTTTCAAAAAGTTTATGCTCCAGATAATGTGCCGTGCCGTCGGGAACGGTGATTTCCTTTCCGTCGGAAATAAAATGATTGTTAATGGAGCCGAAGCGTGTTCCTATCGACGCATAAGTTGATTTAAAATCCTCTTTGGGATAGACAACGATTGTAAGACCCGATCGGTGTTTGATTCTGTAATACGCTTCGCCCACACGCTGATTTTCTATTTTTGTAAAGCTCATCCTTTTCCCCTCCTTAATTTCCGATCAGCGAAAATACGGTATCCAACTTGATACTTTGCGCAAACGCAATGATTTCTTCCTTCGTCACGGTATCGACCAATCGGGAAGCTTCTGTCGGCGTAAGACCGTCTTTTCGGTGTATCTGTCCGATATGGTATGCCTGCATTGCCGCCAGATTGTCAAGCGACGAAATCAGGGCATTTTTCAAAACTAGCTTTGCGGAATTGATCTCCTCATCGGTTATGTTTCCTTTTATCAGCTCGTGAAGCTGTTCAAGAATCGCTTTTTCGGCTTTCTCTATATTTTCGGTTTCAACACCGCTGTCTATCATCATAATTGCCTTTTCATTATCCACACGGCTTGCGCAGTAATAACAAAGACTCTGCTTTTCACGGACATTCAAAAACAGCTTTGATGTGGGTGTTCCACCCAATACCGCACTCATCAGTGTACTGGTAATACACTCTTTTCCGTTTTCGGGGTACCTGCATCTGAATCCCATCACCAGTTTTGACTGTGCGACATCCTGTGTTTCCACAATTCGTTTTACCTCATCAACACGGTCAACGATCATACTGCTGCTGTCGGTTTTTCTCGGCTTATCCTGAAAATATGCCTTGAAGCGTTCATATACTGCATCGGGCGGCGTACTTCCGAGCATTGTGAACTCTATCCTCGCCTTCTGCAAAAGGCTCTGCCACGCATTGTAAATATCCTCTTTGGTAAGAGCCTCGACATCCTCACGTCTGCCGTATCGACCAATTGAGAACGGTTCACCGGCACACATCACTTCAAAGCAGCGGTTAATGGCATAAATTCGCTTATCGTTAAATTCACCATCGATATTTTCAATCAATTGTCTGCGTTCCTGCTCCACGTCCTCCTCGCAGAAATAGCCGTCAACGATATTCGGTTCCAGCAGAATGGAACACAGAAGCTCCGCCAACTCCGCAGAAATTTTTTCACCATTGATCGTATATTGATCCTCTATTCCCGATACGGACAGCATTACCGCCTGATAATCGCCTATTCTTCTGACAGACGGATACAGCGCAGCGCTGTACAGCCCCTCCAGCTTACGGCTCAACGCAGTAAAATCGGGATATTTTTTGCAGGAACGTGTCAGTACACAGGATAATAAAGCATTCGCCGCCGCATTTTTACGTTCAAGCGGCACGATCAAGGCAGCGCCGATACGTCCGCGCTTAAATCTGTTGTCTATAATACTTGTAAAGGCAACGCCCTCACAAATTTCAAATCTGCTGAATTCGGACATTAATATGATACCTCCAGATAAAAAATTTTTACAGTCATTTATATTATACCATACTTACGGCGGTTAAATCAATTCATCCGCTCCATAATCCAGGGCAACCGCACGAAAGAATCAAGAAAATTTATTAAAAATAATGCTTGACAAAAATTCATCATCAAACGAACATTTGAAACGTT
>CADCRH010000119.1 GCA_902803805.1 uncultured Ruminococcus sp. | reverse complement strand
TAATAATTTGTTCATTTTATATTGCTAAAATAAAGACATCAAAGAAAAACACTAAAGAAAATAACCCAAAATCAAGTTAAGGAGGAAATGATAATGGCTATTCAGACATTTAAAAGATATGAAAAAAAGTACGTGATCACCGATGTAAAGAAAGATGCAATTCTTCCTATCCTCTTGGAGAAAATGGAATTCGATAAATATTGTATCGGCAACAAGGACTATCCTATCTACAGTCTTTATTTTGACACAAAACATAACGATGTCGTAAGGCGCTCCGTTCAGAAACCTTATTATAAGGAAAAATTAAGACTGAGAAGCTACAAACTCAACCCCAACGACGATGATACCGTATTTCTGGAAATCAAAAAGAAAATCGGCGGAATCGTCAATAAGCGCAGAGTTGTTCTTCAATACGGAGAAGCCGTTGACTTTATCAAAAACGGCAGAGTTCCGAAACTGGAAGGAATCCAGCAGCAAATTATGAAAGAAATCTGCTATTATACTTCTGTTCATCCGATCGAACGCTCGGTTCTGATCCACTATGACCGCACCGCTCTTTTCGGCAAGGATGACAAATCACTGAGAATTACTTTTGACAGAAATCTGACCGCAGATGACAGCTCGGATATTCTGAGAACCGAAAACCGCGGAAATTTCATCGTCAGTCCCGAAACAAGAGTAATGGAAATCAAGATCTCAGGCGCTTTTCCGCTCTGGCTTTCCGGAATTCTCGCAGATAACAAGATCTACAGCGGAAGCTTCTCCAAAATAGGCACCAGCTTCCAGAATGATACCAGACGTTCCATCGTTCTGGCACAAAACACAGGCTTTGAGGCTGTTCCGGCAGGAATCGCTGTAAATTATTAAAAATAAAAAATATTATCAGGAAGTGATCTTATGGATTTTATGACCACCACCATTTTCTCAAACACAACGGATTTTTCGATTGTATCCTTAATTATCTCCTTTATTGTTGCGGCAATTCTGGGATTGGCGATCTCATCAACCTATATGCTCGCCAACCATAAGGAATTTTATTCCAAAAGCCACGCGTGGACATTGGTAATGCTTCCCCCCATCATCGCAATGATCGTCGCTCTGGTCGTTCCGATCGTCGGCAATAACCTTGCCAGTGCTTTTTCCATTGCAGGCGTATTCACCATCGTTCGTTTCAGAAGCGAGCCCACCGAACCAAAAGATGTTGCCTATGTTGCGTTTGCACTTGCCGCAGGTCTTTCGTGCGGACTCGGCTATATCTACATCGGTATTCTTTTCACCGTTCTGATGATCATTTGCCTTTTCGTGCTCAGCCTTTGCAGCTTTGCAAGTCCGCGCAAAAAGACAATGCTTCTTAAAATCACCATTCCGGAGGATCTCAACTTTGAAGGTGCCTTTGACGAAATTCTCGAAAAATACACTTCCGGCTATACCCTTCAAAAAATCAGAACCAGTGACTTCGGCTCGTTATTTGAAGTTTCCTACAAAGTAAACCTCGGTGATAACGTTGACAAAAAGGCATTTATCGACGAACTTCGCACCATCAACGGCAACCTCAACATTATGCTCACACAAAAAGAATTTGATATTTAATCCACGCAAACAAGTTTCAATTTCATAATAACTCCATACTAACAAAGCCGCGGACTTCAGCTTGAAGTCCGCGGCTTTCATTAATGAAAAATCAAAATTTTGAAAAATCATTTTCGCTGACCAAGTCGCTTACGGCTGCATAACTTCTTCCGTATCCCCGCAGGGCAATTATGAATTATTATGAGTTGCAAGTCCGTAAACGGCTTCAAGACAGATTTGTGCGTGAAGTAGGAATTTTTCTTTGTCGATACTTTCGTCAACATCGTGAATGTGACAGTCATCGTCTTTAAAGGACGGGCCGAAGGCAACACCTCTGTTATTCAAAGTGCGCGCATATGTTCCGCCGCCTGTCGAATAAAGCGCGCATTCTTCCCCCGTAACGGTTTTGTAGGCATTTTTCAGTATGGAAATAACGGGCGTACTTTCGTCAAGATAAAGAGGGTGTTCGTGGCTTTTCAGCTTGGTACGAAGTCCGTCGTAGGAAGCGCGCTGGCTGACTTTATTGAATATTTCCGAACTGTCGGCTGTGACAGGATAGCGAATGTCGATCAAAACTCTCGATATAGTTTCGTCAATATCAACCCGTCCGACATTGACGGTCAAAGCACCCGACTCCTTATCCGAGCAGGCAATTCCGAGAGAAGTACCGTCGGTTTCCAATCCTATCGCGTCATCCACAAAGCTGCAAAGACCGCCCAGTACAAACTGACCAAAGTTGGCGGCAAGAATACGAATCAGATGTGTTGCGGAATTCAGACCCTGTTCGGGCGTGGAAGCGTGAGCAGCTTTTCCCTTTGCCACGATTTGCAGTCCGTCCATCGTATATAAGAAATCATATTCGCCGGGCTTTGCGTCCGCAAAACGTCTGAGCTGATGATCTTCGTTTTCCGTGCAGTCGATCAATGCATAAGCCTTGGACGGTACGGCATTGACCGCATTGCCTGCGTGAAACTCCGTCAGTGTTGTGCCGTCGTGACTTGCCGAGGAGATCTCCAACTGTAAAATTCCCTTTTCACAGTTGCATATTCCGTATTCACTGTCGGGTGTAAATCCCATCTGTGGCATTTCCTCGCTGCTGAAATAGGTCTGCATATCATTCATTCCGATCTCCTCTGCCGCACCGAAGATAACACGGATACGCTTGTTCGGCTGAATGCCGCTGTCTTTCAGTGCTTTCAGACAATATAAAGCTACTACTGCCGAACCTTTATCATCAACGATTCCGCGTCCGTACAGTCTGCCGTCCTTTTCGGTCAGCCGATACGGGTCAACACTCCAGCCATCGCCTGCCGGAACCACATCAACGTGCGCTAGCACCGCCGCAAGACCCTCACCTTCGCCAAACTGCGCGTGTCCTGCAACGCCGGAAACATTTTTGGTTTCAAAACCCATTTGCTCCGCTCTGCCGAGAATATATTCGAGTGCCTGTGAAGCCGCCTGCTGATCGGAAGATGAAACCGATCGTATCTGAATCAGCTCGTCAATATCGTGCAGAATTTCGTCCTTGTAGTTTAATATTTTTTCTCCGAAATACATAAAATGCTCCTCCCTTTGTTTCTGGTTTTCTATTAAGATTATAAGTTTTTGGTTTTATGGTTATTCTTTCTTTTCGGATTCTTTTGCTTTGTTGATGATTTTTTCTTCAATTCTGTATCTTGGACGCTGTTTTACTTCATTGTAGATCTTGCCAACATAGGTGCCGACAATGCCTATGCAGAGCATTTGCAGCCCTCCGAGGAACCATATCGAACAGATGGTTGACGCCCAGCCTGTGACGGCGCTGCCCATACAGAACGACACCAGCGCATAGATAAAGCCGATAATACTCAGCAGACAAATAAAAAAACCGATATTGGAGATGATCTTCAGCGGTTTGACACTAAAGGAAGTAATTCCGTCAACGGCAAATTTGATCATCTTTTTCAGCGGATATTTTGATTCGCCTGCAAAGCGTTCGCTGCGTTCATAATAAACATAGTCGCTTCGGTAGCCTATCAGCGGCACGATCCCTCTTAAAAACAGGTTTACCTCTTTATACTCGGAAAGTCCGTCAAGCGCTTTACTGCCCATCAGTCGGTAATCTGCGTGGTTATAGACAATATCAACACCGAGCATTTTCATAAATTTATAGTAACCCTGTGCCGTAGTACGCTTAAATACGGTATCTTTTTTCCGACTGCTGCGCACACCGTAAACCACCTCGCAGCCCTCCAAATATTTATCAATAAATTGGTCGATCACATCTATATCGTCCTGAAGGTCAGCATCCAAAGAAATCACACAATCACAGTTTTCTTCTCTGGCGGTCATCAGTCCGCTCAGAAGCGCATTCTGATGTCCTCGGTTATGTGCCAGCTTGACACCGCCGACAAATTGATTTTCTTTGCTGTATGCGGAAATAATGCTCCACGTTTTATCCTTGCTTCCGTCGTCAACAAAAATCATTCGGCTGTCCTCATTCGCCTTGCCGTCTTTGATCAGCGACATCAGCTTCAAGCTCAGTCTTTTGATCGTTTCGGGAAGCACTTCTTCCTCATTATAACACGGAATCACAAAATACACTTTCGGCATTTCAGCATCTCCCTTCGTACCGAAATGTTACAATGAAATTCATCCGCTATATCGTTAAATTTCATATCTTATGTATTGTACCACCAAATCAACAAAAAATCAACAGATTCTGTCCTGCCGTTTTCAAAAATCAACAAAAAAGCAGAGAACCTTTTTATCGATTCTCTGCCCTGTCAATCTTATATTTTGGTTCTCGTATTGGTATTTTCTTCGGAAGTCGAATCTTCCCCATCGGAATCATTCGGTTCCGGATATTCCGTTTTCGGATAAGCTTCGGTATCAGGTTCGGTCTTCACTGCCGGCAATTCTTGCCTCTCTGTTGTTTTCTGCTCCTCTTTTCCGATGATTTCAGGTTCTTCTTCAAAATCCACCAAAGCGTTTTCGATCGCATAAAGTTCTGTTTCCGGTTCGGGAGCCAGGTCATCAATCAAATACAAACCGTCCTCTTTCTTTCGCTTGGGAGCCTTCCACAAAATCAGATACACTGCAAAGATCACTGCACTTCCGCCTGTGATCGCCGCGCCGAGTGCCAGTCCGGGCGTTGTATAGGTAAACACAATGGTGGAAGTCTGATTAGCAGGCACTGCAACCGCCATAAAACCTACATTGACTTTTTCTATGTCTGCCGCTTTTCCGTTCACGGTCGCAGACCAGCCGCTCTCATACGGAATACTGAAAAATACCAGTTCCTTGTCCTTGCCTGTGGTGATTTTTGCCGTAAATTTGCTGTTCTCAAATTTGATCGATGAACAGGTCAGTTTGTTCCTGTCCTCACAATCGCTGTAATATTCGGAATGATTATACTTATACTCGTCAAGCTTGGTGTCGTGCTTTAATATGTCACCATATTTCTTGATCTGCTCATCACTGAGAACCATACTCTTTAACAGAAGCAGGCTTCTGTCGCTTTCTTCACATTCGTCATATTCCTTTTGAGTGACATAAGTATCATAGGTAAAACCGTAAGGAATAAAGTATTTGTTTTCATAGATTTTATAGCCGTCTTTTGTTTTGAGGTACTTCCAGCCGGGCATTTTCATCGAACGAAGCGAAGTGGCAAAATTCTTGGAATCGCTCGTATTATCAAAAAGATACTTCACGGAAAGAAAACTTCTGATCGCATAAACATCCGTTTCGGGACGTGAGCCTACGCTCCTTTCCACACCGACCGACGGATAAAAGTCCATTACCGAACCGGGAACGATACTTTGGAATGCCTGTATGGTGGGTATCTGCCAGTACATTCCCATATTGTCCATTTCATTGTAGAAATCGGAACGAACACTTTTAATATCTTTCAAATCCGCATTGAATCTGCCCTTGTTGCCGAGAGCATAATTCTCCATATAATCCTTTTTGTAATTGGCGTTTACCACACCCGTACCCACAAGCACATTACCGTAAAGAACGATGAGTACGGAAAGTGCAATTGAAACCGCTCTGACAAAGACCTTTTGCCTTTTTCTGAAATTTAACAGAATGGCAAGAAGCCCCATTCCGAGAAGGGCAATTGCTGCCCATATCCAAAAACGGTCGGGATATTTTTCAACACCGTACTCCCTGACTTTTTCGCCGTTTGTATTGGTATTTGTCGTCGGCATAAGACCGATCAGCATTGTCAGTCCGACCGTGATCAGGAAAGTCAGCTTCATCCCCGGCTTGAAATCTGCCTCGTTATGGTCAAGTGTAATAATCGTACCGAGTGAAAGCATCAGCGTCAGCATATAGAACCAACGTGCATAATAAGACGCATTCAAAAGCTGGAAAATACTGTTGAACATCGGAATATACGCAATGACGAACAAAAGAGGAATGAGCATACGCAGCCATTTATGTGTTTTCAGCTTGAAGAACGTAAACACACCTGCCATACTGAACAGCGGCAGCCAGCCTGCCACCGACGCCCATTTTGCGTTGGAATCGGGTGTAAAGTTGGCATATGCCGGCATATCGGGCGGAAAGAAAAAGCTTTCCAAAATATGGATATACCTCTGTTCGCTTGAATAGACAATGGCACCCCAGCCTTCGGGGGCATTATTGACTCTTGAATTCTGAAGCACGGCAAACACTGACGGAACCAGTACGACAGCCGAACAGAGAAAACCGACAATAATTTCAAACGCAAAGCGGAGAAATTCTTTGATACTCATTCTGAAACTGCCCGTTATCATTCTGACACACCAGTACAGGAAAACAAATACTGCCTGTCCCGCAAAGAAATAGTAGTTGATAAAGCAGGCTGCAAAAACCGCAAAGCCCATTACACCTTTGCGCTTTTCATAGATAAATTCATCCACTGCCGCCAGCATAAACGGAAAAGTGATCATTGCTTCGTGGAAGTGATTGAAGAAAATGTTGTAAATGCCGAAGCCCGAAAAGGCATACAGCAGTGAGCCGATAATGGCATAATTCTGATTTCTGACATATCTGCGCAGAAATGTATAGGCGCCGAGTGTTGCAAACGCGAATTTCAGAATGAGCAGCGGTGCTACCAGATACGGTACTGCGGCGCTCGGAAAGAGCAGCGTCAGCCAAAAGAACGGACTGCCTATCATATAAAAACTGTAGGAACCGATAATATTCGCACCGAGGTCGGTGGTATAACTCCAGCCGATGTTTCCTTCCCGTATGGAATCGTGAATCATCTGATAAAACGGGATCTGCTGAACGTTATAATCGCCGTAAAAGAAAAAATATCCGTCATTCATTATCATCCACGGGAGAAAGATGAGGAACGCCAGTCCCAGTCCCCACAGAAAAGCCCTTAAAAAATAATTTTTACGGACATCGAGAAGTGTTCTTGCTTTAACCTTTGTCATTTCGTTATCCTCCGATTATTTTTATAACCTTTTTTACAACTTAACTATTGTATCACATTGCTTTTCAAAAATCCATCAATTTTTAAAATCTTATGGAAAGTGTCCTATAATTGAATTGTTCCCGTCATAATCCTTGAATCAACGCACAAAATATAGTAGAATATAATCAAAGAAAAAAGGTGGTGTTTGACAATGGATCAACAAGATGAAAAAATCAAATTTCTAAATTTGTTAAAAGATTTCGCATTATCATTGAATGACTTTGTTTCCGTAGATCATCAATGGACAATCAGAGGTTTTATTGATATTGATAAAAATATTTATCATATTTCATCGGATACAAAAATCATTTCAAAACTGCTCGAATTACATATTTTCCCGAATTTTTTCAAATTTGCAGAAAAGAATGGATTTAAAGCAGAACCGGCAAAGTTTCAGAACTGGTATCCTGATATAACATTAATATCGAAATCTGATGAAAATGTAAAATTTGCCGTAGATCTAAAAACAACCTATCGCAACGATCGCAATTCCGAATTTTGCAACGGATTTACACTTGGCTCTCACGGTACCTATTTTACAGACAGAAACAGTACGAAAAATATACAGTATCCTTATCATTCCTATCTCGGACATTTTTGTTTAGGTATCATCTACACAAGACGAAAAATCAAAAAAGAGGAAGAAACAAAAATATACTCCATCAATGAGATCGAAAAGATAAAACCTGTTATCTCGGACTTTATCTTTTTTGCAGAAGAAAAATGGAAAATCGCAAGCGATAAAAGCGGCAGCGGAAATACCGCCAATATCGGCAGTATTCAAAAAATCGATGATATCCTCAAAGGAAACGGTATGTTTGCAAAAGCAGGAGAGCGGATCTTTGACGATTATTGGGCTAACTACGGAAACCTTCAGATTCTGGATGAAAACGGAGATTTCAAAGTTCTTACTTCTTTGAGGGAATATTTAACTTATCGTGGATTGTCAATGGATATATACAATCCAAAAGCGTCAAAAAAGAAAGGGACAAAATAATGAGTGAAAAAATTTATATTCCTCCCATAAAAATTCAGGGAATCAAAACCAAACTGGTTCCCTTTATCAAGCAAAATGTTATCCTGAACAGTGACACCGTATGGATAGAACCGTTTATGGGTTCGGGTGTCGTAGGCTTTAACACTGCACCAAACAAAGCTGTTTTTGCCGATATCAACCCTTGTATTATCGATTTTTACAATGCTGTAAAATCCAAAACAATCACTTCCAATATCGTAAAAGAATTTCTTGAATGTGAGGGCAAAAAGCTTTCCGAAAAAGATGATGAATATTATTATGAAGTCAGAGAACGCTTTAACAAAAACAAAAACCCTCTTGATTTTCTGTTTTTAAATCGTTCTTGTTTTAACGGAATGATAAGATTCAACAAGAAAAACTGCTTCAATGTTCCATACGGTCACAAGCCCCAAAGATTTGCAAAGGCTTATATCACCAAAATAACCAATCAGGTCAGATATATTGAGGAACAACTTATGTATAAGGATTGGACATTTCAATGTCAGCCGTTTCAAAAAACTCTCGAAAACGCTGACAAGGATTCATTTATATACTGTGACCCTCCCTATATCGGAAGGCACGTTGATTATTATGACAATTGGGAAGAATGTGATGAGCTTTTATTAAAAGAACACCTTTTATCCTCCGATACAAAATTTATGCTTTCAACCTGGGATCATAATCAATACAGAACAAATGAATATATCGATCATATCTGGAGTTTCTGTCATAAAATAAATATAGAACATTTTTATCACGTAGGAGCGAAAGAGGCAAATCGTAATCCTATGACAGAGGCTTTGTTGACAAACTATTCTCTGCCAACTCACAAAAAAATCACAAACGACTCCCCGACCAATGAGCAAATATCATTTTTTTCAACAGATCTTGCCATCAATTTATGAAAGGATTTCTATTATGAGCTATCATTTTTTTGCGATTATGTCGAGAATGAAGTATATTAACCGATGGTCGCTGATGAACAACACCAGAACCGAAAATATCAGTGAGCACAGTCTGACGGTTGCGATGCTAGCACACGCACTGACAGTGATCCACAACAAAAAATGCGGCGGCTGCCTCAACCCCGAACACGCCGCTGCATTGGCTCTTTTTCACGACTGCACGGAAATCATTACGGGCGATCTGCCCACTCCGATCAAGTATTCCAGTAAAACGCTGAGAAATGCTTACAAGGATATTGAGCACGAAGCGGCAAATCAGCTTTTGTCCTCCCTGCCCGACTATATGCAGGAAGAATATCAAAATCTGCTGATCCCTGACGAGCCCGACCCCTATCTTCTGAAACTGGTAAAAGGTGCGGACAGACTTTCCGCTCTGATCAAATGCATTGAAGAACTTCAAATGGGCAACAGCGAATTTTCAAAGGCAAAGGACGAAATTCTTTCCTCGCTTCATAAAATGAATCTTCCCGAAGTAATGATTTTTATGGACGACTTTTTACCGTCCTTCAGCCTGTCGCTTGATGAACAAAATATTGCACTACAGTGAATTTTAAACAATATTCTTTCGCTTTACTTCCGAAAAATATCAATCACGACATTTTTTTGTAATTTATTTGATTATTGGTCAATTCTAATATATAATAGGTTAGATAAATGTGTTTTGATTTTATTTGGTTTTAAAGGAGATTTTTTATGCCTGATTATCATAAGGAACAGAAAAAAAATCCATCTGCAAGCAAACAACACAACTCAAAAAGTGACCATATTGTATTTTACGACCATATCGTTTCAAAGAAAAAAAGTAACGTGCCTCAGCATACAGACAATGAGGAAGTTACATTATTACAGTCTCAAAACAGCGCTTCCAAACAAAATAATCATAAGGCAAAACCGAAACGCAAATTCAAGCTTTCAAAAAAGCGGGTGGCTCTTAATGCCGTATGCTCCATACTTGCCGTTCTGATGATCATTGTGGGAACAGGCTGTGTTGTTGCCTATCATTACTTCAACCGCATTAACTATCAGCAGCTTGAGGACATAGAGGACACATCAACCACCAAAAAGAAAAATCAAAACAGTACCAACGGACAAACTTCAGATCTATCCGGTACTCCCGAAATCGATACTTATCAAGGTGCCCTTTTGAACGACCCTATGATCCTGAATATTATGCTTTTCGGCGCCGATACCAGAAAAGGTGCCACTTCGGGACAATCCGACACAATGATCCTTTTCTCGATCGATACGCGCCACCAAAAAATGAAAATGCTTTCGTTTATGCGTGATACCTATGTCGATATTCCGGGCGACTATGAAAGCCAGAAGCTGAACGCTTCCTATACTTTCGGCGGCGCAAGCCTTGCCGTTAAAACGATCGAGCTGAATTACGGAATCCAGATCGACCGTTATGCAGTAGTTGACTTCAAAAGCTTTAAAAATATTATCAACGCACTGGGCGGAATCGATATTGAAATCAGTGATGAAGAAATCGACTATATTAACTGGCAGCTCTGGGTCAACAATCAATCGGATACACGATATGAAATCGATGTGAATGACTACAATTTCCATACCAACATCTACGGCGAGCGTGTAACCACCGTACACCTCAACGGTCAGCAGGCTTTGTGGCACGCAAGAAACCGAGGCGAAGACGGAATATGCAGCGGTGACGACTATGACAGAACGCAGCGCCAGCGAGAAGTTGTCAGCATTATTCTGAACAGGCTCAAACATTCGGATTTCCAGACAATAATGTCCGTGGTTTACGAAATCGGTCCTATGATCACCACCAACCTCAAAACCTCCGAGATCACCAAGCTTGCCACGAATATTATGAATTATCTCGAATACGATATTGTTTCGGAATCCGCTCCCCTTGCCGCCAATGTAGGCGTTGATTTTTATTACTCGGATGATTACAACCCTATTTATGTCAACGGTGAGCAGGTTGACTGTATCGTTATCTATGACTGGAATGCTTTTCGGCAAAAGGTCGCGGAATTCATCTTTGAGGAAGAAGTTGAACAAATTACAACATCGGAATAAATAACAAGTGGCAGGTGTTCTCACCTGTCACTAACTGTATATAAAGAATTCGGAGGTGTCAAAATGCCAGAAAATAAAAATCACCGTCATTATAATGACGATTACAACGAATACAACGACGGCTATACCGACATCAGCAGCCACAGCCGACCGCAGCCACAAAGAGAACGGCAGCAAAAGCCCAAACATCCTCCCTCGGCACCCCGCCGTACCATACAGAAACAAAGCCAAAGACCTGTTTCACGCACGGATTACGGAGATAACTTCAACGAAGGTGAACCGTATCGGAATGCAAACCGCAACCCTTCTCATCACACCGAACATCCAAAGAAAAAAACGCCGACAAAAAAGAAAAAATCAAAAATTAAAGTATGGAAAATCATTTTAACCATTCTGCTTGTGCTGATACTGTTTTTTGGATTTTACGCTGCAATGATCTTATTCCGAATCAATTATTCAACGGAAAATCCTGATGAGGAATCGGTCATCAATGCAGTCGGGGAATTGAAAAGCAGCGTCAATGTACAGAATATTCTTTTGTTCGGCGCGGACAATCACGCCGAGGACGAATATGGTCGTTCGGACTCCATTATTCTTTTGTCGATCGATAAAAAACATAAAATTTTGAAACAAACTTCTTTTCTGCGTGACCTGTATATCACCATTCCGGGCTACGGTGAGGACAGACTGAATGCCGCCTTTGCCTATGGCGGTGCAAAACTTGCCGCCGAAACCATCGAATATAATTTTAAAATCAAAATCGACAGTTATGCCGTTGTTGATTTTTCGAGTTTTACTTCCATCATTGACGCGATGGGCGGTATTGACCTGAATCTGTCTGCGGAAGAAATCGACTATATCAACTGGCAAAGCCACAAAAATCATCAGGTCGATACACGGCAAGAGCTGGATATTAACAGCTACCATTTTGAAACCAATGAAAACGGTGAAGAAACCGCTGTTGTTCATCTTAACGGCAGACAAGCATTATGGTATGCCCGTGACCGTGACAGTGCAGGCTCCGATTTTGACAGAACCACACGCCAGAGAATCGTCATCAACACCATTGTTTCCACCCTCAAATCCAAAGGTCCTGTCACGTTTATGCACGTGATGTATCAGATTGCACCGCTCATTACCACCAATATGTCCTACGGTGATGTGATCGGAATGGGTCTGGGCTTATTCGGATATTTACGCTATGACCGCAAGGAACACAGCGTTCCGCAGGGCGACAATTTCTCCAATACGTGGATAGGCGAATCTCTCGTTTTAACCATTGATGACCCCGACTATGAAATTGAAAGCTTCCACCGCTTCGTCTTTGATGATTCGGGAGAGGAATCCTCATCATAAAATGAAACAGCGTTTCCGACAAATCATCGGGAACGCTGTTGTTGTTTTCATCAAAAACATTCGTTTTATGAAAAATAGACAGTTTCTTCTTCGGGCTTCTTGGCAGATTTTACATCGGTAACATAGAACATCGGTCCTTTTTCTCCGCCGAACATCGGGTCTTTTTCCGCTCTCACCTGTGCGGTAACGGTGTACCAACCTTTATTCGCCAGTGTTGTCGCTTTATCCCACTTGCACAAAAAGCCTACATAACGAATGTCCTCGGCACAGCACTGCATTGCAAAACGACCGCCTACAAAGCTGTTTTTCGGAAGCTTGTTGTTCCGTGCGATCAGTGCCTTGAACCTGATCGTCTTGCCGTCGTAATGATCGGGTTTGTCCATTGCGTCAAGGTAAAGCAGTCCGAAATCTTCGTCATTCACCTCCACAACGGGAGCATTCAGATCAAACGGAAGCGGATCGACAATATCATCGTTTTCGATCGTGCCGTCCTGATATTCATAGATAATGGCGGCACGGCGGTTGATCGCTCTGACGATCGTATGAAGCTTCTGCTTGTCAAAGCCCTCGGAGCAGCGATTGAACGCAACCAACTCTGTCACACTGATCTTATCAAAAACAAGCTGACGCATATTGTTATTGTACATATCAAAGGTGTTGGAATCCGCCATCATCATAATCTGATAGATCTGCCAGTTCCGCGGCAGTTCTTTTCCCAGATCGTCGAGAAGCCACATTCCGTTATACTCAATCATTACTCTTTGCGCTTTGCTCTTTTTCAAGCTGTCTTCCAAAAATTTCCTTGTGAGCTGTTCTTTGTCCTCTATCGTTACGACAGTCACGTTTTTACCGCCTGCATATTGAGAGGTATCAAGCTCCTCTTCGCCCTCCTCACAGAGAATGACAAGGGTCCTGTCACCGTTCTGAAAACGTTTGTCGCAAAGATTTTCGTGTATAAATCTGGTTTTTCCTCCGTCAAGAAAACCGAGGAAAAGATAAACCGGTACTGTTGATGCCATTCTGTGGGTCACTCCTTTTATGAAAACAGCTTTTCAAGCTCTGCTTCGTTCAGCTTTGAACCGATCACGCAGATTCTGCCCGTATAGTCTGCCGCGCCCGTGCGGACATCGGATTCTTCGGGAACGAAATCATAGTGGATCCACTGTCCGTCAACACCCGGAACAATTCCCTTTGCACGAAGCACAAGACCATATTTTTCGGTATCGGAAAGCTGTGAAAGAATCTGCTTTATCTCGTCGGCTGTAAATTTCTTTGCCGTTTCCTTGCCCCAGCTTGTGAATACTTCATCTGCGTGGTGGTGGTGATGGTGTCCGTGCTCATCGTGATGATGGTCGTGATCGTGACAGCCACAGGTACAATCTTCACCGTGCTCGTGTTCATCTTCGTGATCGTGGTGGTGATGATGTTCGTGCTCATCCTCGTGGTCGTGATGGTGATGATGTTCGTGTTCTTCCTCGTGATCGTGATGATGGTGATGATGTTCGTGCTCGTCCTCGTGGTCGTGATGATGGTGATGTTCGTGTTCTTCCTCAACATCGGCAACCGTCAGCAGTGCTTTTCCTTCCGTTGCGGCAAGAATCTGCTCACCTGTAATATCGTCCCACGGCGTTGTTACGATCGCCGCATTCTTGTTATGCTCACGAGTCAGTTCAAGCGCCTTTTTAAGCTTCTCATCGGAAACATTCTGTGTTCTGCTCAGAATGATCGTGCTTGCGTTTTCGATCTGGTTGTTGTAGAATTCACCGAAATTCTTCATATAAATCTTGCACTTTGAAGCATCGGCAACGGTAACAAAACTGTTGAGAACCACATTGTCGCTCTGTACCGTCTTGACTGCGTTGATCACGTCCGAGAGTTTGCCTACACCCGACGGCTCAATAATAATACGGTCGGGGCTGTACTGTTCCAGAACCTTTGTAAGAGCCTCGCGGAAATCACCTACCAGAGAACAGCAGATACAACCGGAATTCATTTCGTTGATCTGGATTCCTGCCTCTTTCAGAAAACCGCCGTCTATGCCGATCTCTCCGAATTCATTTTCTATCAATACAAGCTTTTCGTTCTGATAGCCTTCTTTAATGAGCTTCTTTATCAGTGTAGTTTTTCCTGCTCCGAGAAAGCCCGAAAAAATGTCAATTTTTGTCATTGAAAATCTCTCCTTTAAAATTTAGTCCAAGGTCTATTATATACCATTATTTTGAAAAATTCAAATCATTTCCTGTCCTTTCGGTTTCGGCTCAAAAGGTACGGTGTCATATACCTCCATTACCCTGTCACGCATCCAAAGAAGCGGCGTAATTCTTACCGCAAAGCCGTAACCGTTATCCATACGCCATTTGTAGCTTTCTGCCTGCGGAAGTCCGTAAACAGACAGCAGCGTCATTATTACACCGCCGTGCGTGACGACAGAGGCGGTTTTTGTTCCCTGTGCGGACATTTCCTCCACGATTCTTTCAAAGCCCTTACAAACCCTTTTGGCGAATTCCGCGCCGCTTTCACCGTTCGGCGGCGGTGTCTTGTCGGAATTCTGGAGCCACTGCCCGAACACGGGATTATCGGCAAGCTCTTTTGCACTTTTGCCCTCCCAATCTCCGAAATCACATTCACTTAATGCTCCGACGGTCTTGATCTCACGCTTGGGATAAATAATCGAACACGTTTCCACACATCTTGACAAAGGACTCGAATAAATCTGTTCGGGATAAGGATAACCGAAAATGTCCGAGGTCTGACGAAGTGCCTTTTTTCCTTTTTCCGATAAATGAACATCTGTGCTTCCTATATATCTTCCTCTCAGTGTTTCGTCAACCGCACCGTGACGAATCAAATAAATAACATACGACCGCATTGGTAATTCTTTCCTTTTCTGTAAAATTCCATAGCAAAAGCCGAAAACTGTCTTAAAGAACAAAAAAAAAACTTTACAAATTGTTTTAAATAGTATATAATTTACATACTGTTTATCTGTTGAAACAGGTTCGTTTTTGACGGAATGCCGCATAAAATTCTATCGGCTTTATTTAATATATAATTTTGAGTGTATAATGTCAAGGGGTTATCATATGAACAGCGATTTTCCACGTATAGTAACATTGTTGAGAAAAGAACGAGGGCTGAGCCAAAAGCAGGCCGCACTGGAGCTTGGTGTTTCCCAGGCTCTTTTGTCGCACTACGAAAAAGGAATCCGTGAATGTGGTCTTGACTTTGTGGTACGTGTTGCCGACTATTATAATGTATCGTGTGACTATCTTCTCGGACGGTCTGCCGACAGACAGGGTGCGACCCTGAGCATTGACGAGGTAACGATCGACAATACGCCGCAAAAACAAACGAAAGACCAGAAATCGAGTGCTATGATAACACTGAACAAACGGCTGGTCATCAATTCACTGAACATCATTTTCGAGCTTCTGGAGCAGGCGGACTGCCGCGGACTGACGGCTGAGATCTCCTCCTACCTGATGGTTTCGGTCTATAAAATGATAAGAACCATTTATTCTTCCAATCCGAAAAATCCGCAGGCGATGTTCTCGGTAATGCCCGAAATCTATTCGGGACTGTCAACGGCGCTGCAAAGTATCAGTGAAGCAAACGCAAAATGTCTTTCAACCGGTAAAAATATCGGAACAGTAACGGGAGCGGATATTTCCTTGATTTCTCCCCTTTCTCCCGAAATCATCTCCAAAAAATATCCGGATCTTGCACCATCACTCTACAACCTGATTCAAAAAACCGAAGAAAAAATGAAAACCCTCAACCAATAAAAGTCGTAATTAATTCATAATTCATAATTGCCCTACGGGGGACAGTAAGAGATTCTGAAGCCGTAAGTTATATAAAAGTGATTTATTATTCATTTGCTGTTAAGCTTGCCATACAAAAGCGCGTGAGTGAAACGGCTTTTTTATTTTCTTTTCTATCTATCTTGTTCTATTATGGTCGGTCGGTTATATGAAACCGTCATATAGCCATCAACACTTTTTTACCTTTAACAAAACACAAAGCGAAGTGCCAAAAAACACTTCGCTGACAAAAAAACAAAATCACATTGCCCTGCGGCTTCGGAACTTCTTACGGTTCCCCGCAGGGCAATTATGAATTATGCATTATAAATTATGAATTAATATCAGTTGCTTGATTCGGGACCTGTGCTGATGTTGATGATGATTTTTGCTCCGTAGGGGGCACTGTCGCCTGCATTGTAGTTTTCATAGCCGACTACTTTACCTTCTTCAACGGTGTCGCTTGCAACATAGTTGCCCGACGCGATAAAGCCTTGGTCACCGAGTGATTTTACGGCTGTTTCGACTGACTGACCGCTGATAACGGGAAGTTCACGGTTCGGCAATCCCTTACTTACGGTGACAACGATCGTAACACCCTTATCGGCATCCAGACCTTCTTCGGGGCTTTGCGAAACAATCACGCCTTCTTCGTATTTATCACTGAAAATTTCTTCGTTTGCCTTGATAATGGTATATTCGCTGTTGCTGCCCTGTTTTGCCACGATCTCATCGTATTTCTTGCCGATCAAGTTCGGAATGGAGATCAGATTCGGGTCTGTATTGGATTCTTCGGGTTCCTCCGATTCCTCCTCCGCCGCAGCAGGTGAAAGAAGATTCCGGAACATATCAGGATTACTGTTGACCCAGAAAATACCGGCAACCAACAGTATGAGCATACAAAGCAGTACGGACAATATTGCCCACACCGCACCCGAAATACCTTCTTTTTTCTTGGAGGCATAGTTGGAAGCTGCTTCGCTCTGAATCGCATTTCTGTTGGCTTCGTTGCGTATCGCCTTTACGGTAGGCGCCGCCGAAAGCTGTGTGCGAAGCTCATCAAATGTATCGATACGCTTTGACTGCTGTACCTGCAATCCTCCTGCAAGAGCCGTTACCACGTGCGGAGGAAGTCTTTTGAATACAGAGGTAGGAATCGGCAATTTGCCGTCAGGCTTGCGTTCATTGCTGTTTTCGGGCAGACGACCTGTCAAAGCATAGAACAGCGTAGCCGTAAAACCGTAAACATCGGTCGATTCGTTCAGTTCGCCGTCCTCGTGATACTGCTCGATAGCGGCACAGCCGTCCATCAGTTCCGGCTCAAAGCCGCTGCCTGTGCGGTGAATTTCGTTAATGCCGAAACCCACCAGACGAAGTTTTCCCGATGTCGTTACCACAAGATTTTCGGGAGAAATGGCATAATGTCCGATCCCTGCCGAATGAAGCGAAGTGAGCGACGCGATCAGCGGCATAAACAAAGGTCTTGCTGTATTCCAGTCGATATTGCCGCCGCGTCTTTCTATATATTCTGTAAACGGAATGGAATCATAATATTCTTCCACGGTATAGGAAACACCGTTTTCGCTGAATATGTCGAATATCGGACCAATCGCGGAAAGTTCACGCAGTCTTGCGATTGTTCTGTAGTAGCTGAGGAAGCTTTCATTCAGCTTCTGATACTCGTCCTCGTGACCGATACGAATGACAACGCTAGTTTGTCCCTTGGCGCGTCCACATATGCCTGCCGGCATAAATTCGTGTATGATCACGGGAGAATGCATTGTGTTGCTGTAACCGATATATTTTGCACCCTCGGCGTTATTCTCCAGCTTTTTTCCTACGAGATAGTTTTCGTCCTGCAACAGAGTACCCAGCGGCAAAAACGGAGCCGGCTGTTCGCTTGCTCTGTCAAATCCGCAGTGGGGGCATTTCTGCTCGCCATTATTTTCCTGCATACAACCCAAACAAAGTTGTGCCATTACTAATACCGCCATTCTCCGTACCAAGTAAACATTTTTAACATTTCCAAACAATCATAAAAGAAAAATTGAGTATGCGGCTGTACGGTAACCACACACTTCATATCTCTATGGATTATAGCATAAAGTAAGTACAAATTGCAAGTTTTTACCTATCAATGTTTTCTTGTATTACAAAATTGTAAACATCAACGTTATTTTCTACTTAATTTTCTTTTTGGTGTTCAAAATTTCGGATATAACGCATAATTCAGCTTATCAAAAATTTCACAATTTTTTTACTGCTCCGAGAGATTTTTTTCAAAAAGCAGACCACTGTGTCTTTTTCTGTCAATCGCCAATGCCTGTTTTTACGAATTTTATCACAATGATATTATTGACACCCCAAAAACGAATTGATACAATAAATGAAAAAACTTTAAAAAACAGGTGAAAAAATGCTGTATATTCTTGAACACACAGATCAACTCAATGAAGATTTTTTATCTCGCGCAATGCCGCTGCTGACCGCTCAGCGCACAGAACAAATCAACAGGTATCGGTCATTCTCCGACAAAATCAACGGCTCAGCCGCCTTTCTGCTGCTTTGTACGGCGCTTCGGGAGGAATTCGGCATTCTCACTCCTCCTTGTTTCCGATACCGTGAGCGCGGAAAGCCATATCTTGACGACAGAGAGGATATTTTTTTCAATCTCAGCCACTGTAAAAACGCAGCCGCCTGTATTGTTTCCGAAAGCAATACAGCAGTTGACATTATGGATATCCGAAATATCAAAAATAATATCGTACACCGTGTTTGTTCCGACAGCGAACTGGAAAAGCTGAACTGTTCCGAACATTTTGATCGCGATTTTATCAGATTGTGGACAAAGAAAGAATGTTATTCAAAGCTTGACGGACGAGGACTTGCCCTAGACTTTCGGACGCTGACCGACGATTTGCCCGAAATCAAAAAAGTACAGCAGTACGAAACACAAAATTACATTGTATCGTACTGCTGCACCGCTCCTATCAATATCATTATCAAACAACCGAACGAACTATTTGACATTCTATCACCGGAAAAAAAGAATAATGAATAAAGAATAATGAATCATTTTTACACAATGTACGGCTGCATAACTTCTTCCGCACCTCCGCAGGGCAATTATGAATTATGCATTATGAATTATGAATTCAAAAGGTATTCCGCGACACCGTTTTCGTAGCTGTTGCCGATGATGAGGTCAGCGTGTTGTCTGACTTCCTGGACACAATCACCTACAGCGATACCAACGTCGGCAATTTTCAGCATATCAATGTCGTTCAGATTATCACCGAATGCTACTACCCGATCGGCTCCGACAAGATGTTTGATTTTTGTGACACCGTTCGCTTTTGTGGCATTGATGCTGAATACTTCCAGAAAATATAAGTCGGAATAGTTGTCGCTGTAAAGGGTCGCCTTTGCCAGCGGCAGCTTTTTGATTTCGCTGTAAATCGGAAAAAGCCGCTCGTAACTGTCAACCATTGTGAAATAAATAACCTTATCGCTGTCATCGGCGGTGATGGTTTCTGTCTGCCGAAAACTTTTATAGTCCTGGTCTTTTCTGGCATTGAAAAATGCTTTTTCAACATCATTGGTGAGCCGCTCGAATTCCACATTGATACCGCAGTCTGTGTCAAATTTATAGACAAATGACATTCTGCCAAAATCACGCAGGATTTTCAGAACGTTTCTTGCTGTGTCGGTGTCCATCGGCGTACAGTCAATATAGCTTTTTGTTTTGAAGTCATAAATCAGTACACCATTCAACTGTACACACGGCAGTTGAATATTTAGTTGACTCAATATGTTGACAGACGACTGACTTCTCGCGGTAGCTACCGAAAACAACATACCGTCATTGATGAGTTTGCCGATAATTTCAGCCGAACGCTGTGTCAGCTTTGCCTGTTTGTCAAGAAGGGTTCCGTCAAGGTCTGAGATGTACAGTGTTTTCATAATTACCGCCTTTCGGAATAGTAGTAGGTGATGTCGCTCAGTATGACGGTTTCGCAGTCGGTAAACGGCTTTGTCGAGAAATATCCCTTGCGTTCCCTGCCGTCGTTCATATAGATGATACCCTCTCCTTCGGGCTTGCCCTCGTCGAAGATACCCGTAAAGCGATGGTCGGAATACAGAATCGTTCCGCTTCCGTCAGGTCTGCCGTCTTTCAGTCTGCCTGTGTAAATACCCGAAGCTTTACCGTTGGAGATCGGCTTCTCGATAATATACTGGGGTGTTTTTCGGTAAAGGTCATATTCGGTATTTTCAAGCTCTTGGCAGATCGGCAGTGCCGAAAGTTCTTTCAAAACAACTTTCATTGCTTTTTCGTGCTTGCCGTTTTTGAAGATACCCTCAAACTGCTTTTCGCAGGAAGCCATAAAGCTGCAGCCCATACCGTTGCGCATATTTTCCTTGACACCGCCGTAGTATTCCAGTGAGCCGTCAGGGGAGTATTCGCACATATAGGTCAGCACGTTATCTTTATAGAGCGAACGTCTGATGACTTTATGGTTCTGAATTTCGTTGATCCTGCCGTTTCTCATACCATCAGAGAACATTCCGACAAAGCGCGCTTCTCCATCACGATAAAGGATTCCGCAGCCGTTATATTTGTTTTCGCTCCACATTCCCCGATAAATGATTTCTTCCTCTTTAAATTCCACACCGAAGCCGCAGCGTTTGCCTTCGGAAAAGGCACCCGAATAAACGTGTCTGCCGTTCTCGAAAAGTTTTCCCTCACCGTGATAAACAGAATCCCGGAATTCGCCCTCGTAGATTTTTTCGCCGTCCCTGTATTCGATACCTCTGCCGTTTCGGTGCATATCCGTCCACTCGCCACAGTAAACCAGTTTTTTATCTTTGGTATATTCATTAAAGATACCGGTCGGTTCTCCGTCAACAAAGCGTCCTTCGGCATAACTGCCGTCATCGGAATACAGTCTGCCTGTGCCGTTATAGTTATCGTCCACAAAGCTTCCGGTATAGATCACTTTGCCGTCGCTGTCCGTCAGAACACATTTGCCGTATGCCTTACCGTTTTTAAAGCTGCCTTTCAGCATACCGCCGTCGGGTAAATTCAGCTTGCCTTCGCCGTCATATTGATTGTTAAGCCATTGACCTTTATACTCCACCGTACCGTCGCCGTTGTACGATGTACCGCTTCCGCAGCGTTTGTTATCACGGTATTCTCCTGTGTAAAGCAGTGTACCTTCACTGTCAAACTGTGTACCCGTACCGAGGAATTCCCCGTCCTTATACTTGCCGACAAAAAAGGTCTTATCCTCGTCATTATAGGTAATGCCTGTACCGTTTTTCCTGCCGTTATCGACATTTCCTGCGTAAAGCATTTTGCCTTCACTGTCAAAACTTGCTCCGACATTGACAGATCTATCCTCGTGCCACTCACCGACAAACGCACTTCCGTCATTCGGAGAAAAGGCAATCCCAAGTCCTTCCCGTTTGTTTTGCTTCCAGTTTCCCGTATAACAAAGCTTTCCCGATTTGTAATAATACACGCCGAAACCGCTGCGTTTGTCGTCAAGGTATTGACCTTCATAGGCGGTATCGCCGTTTTTCATTACAGTTCTGCCTCTGCCGCTGCGCTTTCCTCCGTCAAGATCACCGAAATAATAATATTGTCTGCCGCCTGCTTCAATAATCTGCTTGTCGATCATTTCATAAGGACATTCGCTTGCAAAGACGCACTCCGTCTGTGTGGCAGCCACTTCCTCGCTGCTGTCGGCTTTCTCCGATTTTGCGGCTATTTCCTCAACAGGTTCATCCTCTGCTTCGCGTTCGGTAATTTTTGGTTCACTGTCTTTCGGTTGTTCAACAGGCTTTTCAGTTTTTTTCGTTTTTTCTTCACTAACCGGTTCTTCTGCTTTTTGATGATTTTCGTTGCTGTCCATATCCACGACCTTGAATGCTGTAAAATCATCCAACTTTATATTGATTTCTTCCACCGGCTCCGTATCATCATCGTCAAACTCAAATGCCGCAACAGGCTTCACCTTTGGTTTTTCTTCGGTTTCCTCAGCAGCAGAGCTTTCGCTGCTGTCCTCGCGGTCGGGCAAAATATCCGAGTCAAGCTTTTTATTACGGGCGGCGGATATATCAATATGATTCTTTTTGGCGATTTCTTCGATCTTTGAGAAAAAGTCATCATTGCCGATTGGTTCTTCTTCCTCTGTCGGCATTTCGGAAACACGAATTTCCGTGCTGTTTTTCAGGTCAAAGCAACCTTTCAGCTTTTTTTCTCCGTTCAGTTTGGAGCCGTCAACCACAAAGGCGGATTGTGTTTCTTCCTCGTCGGATGTGTCCGATTCGTTTTCGTCCTCCTGCTCGGCTTTTTCCTTTTCACGCTCCAACAGTTTGTTTAACGCATTGCGGCGTTCCTTTGCTTCCTCATTGGTACAGAAATAAAAGCTGCCCGAACTTGTCACGCAAAAAATACGGGGTTCATTGGTAAGGATATTCAGCTTATCCGTCAGTTCCTTGTCAAGAGAAATATTGAACGGATACAAGGTGTCAGTCCTGCCGTTTTTCACCTTGCGAAGAATAACGGGCTTTTCTCCCTCTATCGACGGAAAAAGAACAAAAATTGGTGCCGAGCGGTCACTCAGGGAAAAAAACTCCGTTTTCTTCCACATATGGCGATTGTCAAAATACGTCTTTTTGATGGGGTGACGCTCATAGTCCGAGGTTTCGACATAATAGCCGTCGGGAGTCGGCGCAACACGCTCGATCTGCTGTGTGCCCCTGAGCTTTCTGAATTTCAGCGGAGCACCGTCCTCAAGGCTGTAGCTGTAGCGAAAGGTTTCGTATGGTGTTTTGAGCGTACTGCGGTCACGCTGTTTGGTACCTGTTTCAAAATATTTTTTTCTGGCGGTGCAAAGAATATCACTTCCGTCACGAATTTCCGAATCTGTGCTGTAAATCCCGTAATAAATCAAATTTTTATCAACATTTTGAAGCAATACATAATCCATCATCAACAATCCCTTTCACAAGGACAAAAAAAGTCCCGGCTGCATTATTTTCCTTTATCATCATACAATAAAATTCGACTAAAATCAAGATTGACAACGCCTTTCCGTCAAAAAGCATACTTTATTATTTTGGAAAAAGTGTTATAATATAGGGGTATGCAGTCAACGAATACAAAAACGGAGGTCGTTACTATGAATTTTCAGTTTCTTGATCTGGAATCGGAAACATCAAATCTTTTTGCGTCAAACGACGTCAACGAACAGCTTACTCTTGCCCAACGCTGGCTGGAAGGAGCTTATGAATGGTTCTTGTCACGTCTGCCCAATATCATCGCCGCCATTGTGATATTTGCCATCGGCTGGTGGCTGATCAAAGTGATATGCAAAATCTTTGTCCGCGCAATGAAAAAAGGCAAAGCAGACCTGACGGTTATCAGCTTCCTGAATTCCATCATTAATACGGTACTCAAAGTTCTGTTGATTCTGTGTACCCTTTCCACGGTCGGGTTTGATATTACCACACTGATTGCCACAATCAGTGCGGCAACAGTTGCAATCGGACTGGCGCTGAAAGACAGCCTTTCCAATGTTGCCAGCGGAACACTGATTATTCTGAATAAAAAATTCAAGATCGGCGATTATCTGGAAACAGAGGGTTTGCAGGGCGAAGTCGCAAAAATCGATATGATGTACACTACCCTTCGTACATATGACAATAAAGAAATTATGATCCCGAATTCCCGTCTTACTTCCAACAATATCACCAACTATTTTGTGCGCGATGAAAGGCGCGTTGATATTGTGGTGCCGATCGCCTATTCCGAGGATATTGACAAGGCGCGGCGTGTGATATTTGATCTGATGGACAATCACCCCAAAGTGCTTCACGAACACAACAATAAAGTCGCAGTCAAAACGCTGAATGAAAGCAGTGTTGACCTTCGTATCTGGATCTGGTGCAGATCCGAAGACTATTGGATTGTGCTTGATGAAATGCAGGAGGGTATCAAAAAAACACTGGATAAACACCACATTGCAATTCCGTTCAATCAGTTGGATGTTCATTTGATTGATGATAAAGAAAATACAAAATAATCACAAAGGAGATTTTATTATGATTCTTGCCATTGATGTAGGCAACACAAACATTGTATTCGGAGGGATTGAAAACGGCAAAACATCGTTTATCTCACGGCTCAGCACCGACACGGGCAAAACTGAGGACGAATATGCCATTCATCTGAAAATCCTGATCGAGCTGAATAACCTCTGTCCCGAACAATTTGAGGGCGGCATTATTTCCTCCGTTGTTCCTCAGCTGAACAGTATCTTGTTCTCGGCAGTCAAAAAAGTCATTGGTCACGAACCTCTTATCGTAGGGCCCGGAATCAAAACGGGCTTAAACATTAAAATCGATAATCCGGCACAGCTCGGCAGCGACAGAGTGGTCGGCGCGGTTGCCGCCATTGCGTCTTATCCCAAGCCGCTGATGGTCATTGATATGGGAACGGCAACGACCATTTGTGTTGTGGATAAGGATTCGTGCTACAGAGGCGGCATTATTGCTCCCGGCGTCAGGGTATCAATGGAATCCCTCACCACACACGCGGCTCTGCTTCAAAGCATCAGCATAGAAGCTCCCAAAAAAGCCATTGGCACCAACACGACCGACTGTATGCGCTCCGGTACCGTATTCGGCAATGCGGCAATGCTTGACGGACTGATCGACCGTCTTTCTGAAGAAATTGACGGCACCCCCGTCATCATTGCCACCGGAGGACTTTCCTCCCACATCATCCCCTACTGCCGCCACAAAATCATCCTCGATGACGAACTCCAACTCAAAGGACTCCAAATCATCTACGACAAAAATCATTGTTAATTCATAATGCATAATTCATAATTCATAATTGCCCTGCGGGGAACCGTCAGAAATAGCAACGACATAAAAAATGGGAATCTTGATGAATTCATAATGCATAGTTATAGAGAGTGGCAAGTAATGACAACGCCATTTATGATTGAGTAAAACTTTTAATTTTAAAGCAAAACAATAACCACCCGATATGTCAAAATATCAGGTGGTTATTTTTCATTCATAATAACTGATTTTCTTTTGTTTGCATTATCACTCACTGTCACCCGTAGGGTAATTATGAATTATGAATTATGAATTAAATCAGTTTTCTTTTTTTCTGCCTCTTGCGTAGAGGGCAATGGCAACAAAGCCGGCTACTGCAAAGATTGCGAAAAATACGGTAACAGAGGTGCTGTCGCCTGTCACTACAGGAGTACTGTCGGTAACAACTGTTGCAGTAGAGGTGGTTGTGCTTGTTGTTGTGGCAGTAGTAGTGGTGGTTGAAGCTGTGCTTGCTGTCGATGTCGTTGAATTGTTATTGGATGTTTGGCTAGTGCCGGAATTCTGGCTTGTCTGTGAAGCTGTGCTGGTAGTGCTGCTCGGCTCTGTGCTGATGTCGGAAGGAGCACTTTCCTCAACCTTGCTTGGTTCGTCATCATCGGAAGCGGTTGCAAGAACCATTGCGGTAGAAGCGCTGACAGTTACGGTGCCGCTTGCCTTACCGAGAACTTCTGTGCCTGCTGTGCTGTCCTGTACATAAATTGCCCAGTCGCCTTCCGGAAGTGTTACAGTTGTATCTTCAAATCTCGGATTGTAGATCACGAAAAGATTTTCGCTGTCGCCTGCGATCTCGTATGCGATAACGCCCTGATCAAGACCGTCTTCCACAAAGCTGATACTGCTTTCTGCTGCTTCTGCTGTTGTCAGTCTGAAGCCGTCAAACTTTGCTCTCAGAGCGATAAGACCCTTATAATAGTTATAAGTATCGGCATAGTCTGTGATTCTTGAATAGTCAAGAAGGTTAACAGAGTCGGGAGAAGCATAGCTGTCGTTAACAAAGTTGCCATCAGCGTCAACCTTTGTGCGGAGGAATTCTTCACCTGCTGTCAGGAAAGGAACGCCCTGTGAAGTAAATACAATTGCTGCTGAAAGGCGGTTTGCCTTCATTTTTGTTTCTTCGCTGTCATCGGGATTAGTAGAATTGATTCTGTCCCAAAGGGTAAAGTTATCGTGGCAGGAAGCATAGTTAATGCTCTGTGCCGGTTCTGTTGCATAGGAGGAGGTGTAGAGTACGCCGTCCTGAATCTTTGACATATTCACGATCTTGCCCTTTGCTGCTTCGTTGGGGCCGCCTACATAACCCTTTTCCGTTGCTTCAAATACGTTACCTCTGATACCGTCGCGGATAACGTCACTGAAGTAAGAGATACCGGGTGTAAGAGATGCATTCTTCTGTATTGCGAGTTTAACATCTTTTGTAACATTGGTTGTCAGTGTCCAACCTTCGCCGTAAACGAAGATCTCAGGATCAATTTCATTCAGTGCTGCACGCACTTCATTCATTGTATCTACGTCGATAAGACCCATCAGGTCAAAACGGAAGCCGTCAAGGTTATATTCTGTTGCCCAGTATTTAACGGAGTCAACAATATACTTACGAACCATTGAACGCTCGGAAGCCACGTCATTGCCGCAGCCTGAACCGTTGGAATTCGGACGGTGGAAATAGCCCGGAACGAGCTGATTGAAGCAGTATTCATCTGATTTGTAGGTGTGGTTATAAACAA
The DNA here is from genome assembly GCA_902803805.1 of uncultured Ruminococcus sp. Classification (GTDB taxonomy): domain Bacteria; phylum Bacillota; class Clostridia; order Oscillospirales; family Acutalibacteraceae; genus UBA1213. The sequence goes on along the minus strand of CADCRH010000119.1, from coordinate 10,072 downwards.
CGTCCATAATCACGCCAAGACCATTGTTGTGGAGTGCCTGTACCATCTGCTTATATTCGTTTACTCTTACTTCGCCGTGGTACGGGTCTGTTGAATAAGAACCTTCGGGAGCATTGTAGTTCACCGGATCATAACCCCAGTTGTACTGAGGTGTGTCAAGTTTTGTTTCGTCAACGGAACCGAAGTCGTATGACGGGAGAATGTGTACGGATGTTACACCAAGGTCAACAATGTGGTCAATACCTGTTGCAACGCCGTTGGAATCCGTTGTGCCGGACTCTGTGAAGGCAATATACTTGCCTACGTTTTTAATACCGCTGTCGGGGTCACTTGAGAAATCACGAATGTGAAGTTCATAGATTGACATATCGGTAGGATTAGCGTATGTGTGACGCTCATCGGAAGCCCAACCCTCCGGGTCTGTTTCGTCGAGATTCAGAATCTCGCCGCGGTTGCCGTTAACGCCTACTGTTCTTGCATACGGGTCAACGATGTCTTTGTTCACCTTGCCGCCCTCAAAGTAAGCATTATAAGTATAATACTTCTTGTTGAGGTCGCCTGTGATCGTTGCGACCCAAGTGCCCTTTACATCTGCTGTCATTTCAACAGTCTGTGTCGGCGCACCGCCGTTGCCGTTGTCATAAATGTTCAGTTCGATTTTTTCAGCTGTCGGAGCCCATACACGGAAAGAAGTTTTTTCTGCTGTATAAGTAGCGCCAAGGTCATCGCCGTCGTATGTATATGCGTCCTCAAACTCTGCGGTTGAGAAATACTCAGGCATTGTCAGTTTAATGGTTACGCCTCTGAAATCGATCGTATAATCCTTTGAGTAATCAAGCTCATCGGAAAGTGTAATGGTACCGTTTGCGCCATCGGGAGCCACAGAAGCGATTGCAAGAGCTGTACCCTTCGGGTCTGCAATGGTGAAATCCGCTGCGGTAACGTCGTCGGCTGCTGTGGTAAGTTCATAAGTTACCGTTGTCTTTGATGCAGCGGATGCTTTCTGAAGCTTAATGCCCTTTACAACGTCGTCGTTTTCAACAACCGTAAATTCTTCTTCACCGCTCTTGCAGTAAATGTCGATCGTACCCGAAATCACAGCACCGATGTCAAGAATACGGTCGCCGTCGGGGTCTTTGAGTGACCAGTCGTTCTTTCTTACGATAAAGCCAAATGCCGTTGAACCGTCGGTCACTTCAACCGTAGCAACTGCGCCGTCCTTATCTCCGCTGTCAACGAAGTCATAGGAGGCACCGTCTTTGCCTACCGGTGCAGAAGCCCACGCCCAAATGGACATATTTTCATAGTTGCCGTCCTCACGCAGATAATGGAATCTGAGTGTTACTGTACTGCCTTCCGCACCAACGATCGTTGACGGGATAACAAAACAGCTTATCACCAGAATCGTTGTAAGAACAACCGCTACGAGGCTTTTGGAAAGTTTTTTTGCCTTCATAGTTATTCTCCTTTATTTTTTATCAGCAGTTATATTTGTCTTTCGACACTGCTGAAATTCATATCTATTATAACATTTTCCGGAACCAAAATAAACAGATTTTTAAATTTTAAACCTGTTTGTTCCTACAAATTTAGATTTATTCATTCGTTTATTTTGCACAATTAGCGCATATGATGCCAATATTTGTATCCTCTGTCATTTATTTTTTGGTTAAGGAAATCTGCTTGCCGTAATATCCCAAAGAAAGATGATTGCCGCTGATCTCGTAATCAACGCAAAATACCCCGAAGCTGTCCGAGTTCACAGTAATTTTTTTCGTATCGACGATACATTCTTCATTCATATGAAATTGCTTGCCCGATAGATCTGCGTCAATCGTCACTCTGCCGTCCTCGAAGGAAAGTGTTCCGTGCTCCTTGCCATCGGAATCCGTAATCGCCCATTGATTGCGCATCAGTTCATCGGCGCAATCTTCGGGCGGCGCTTGGGTACACGCTGTACAAAAAATAATCCCTGTGCATATTATAATGTAAAGTATTCTTTTGATTTTCATACCGCACCTCAATATCCTTTCACTGTTTCACAACCTTACAATGAATGATATTTCCATTATATTTTGATTTGTTTCGTAATATGCAAAAATCCGCTTTACAATTTTTTGGGCTTCCGATTCCTCTCCGCATTGTATATAAAAATACGGCAATGTGGTATGATATATTTGTTAAATTACCGAATTTTGCAGGAATAATAAATAAAACTTGCATTTTTTGACGTTTTATATTAGAATAATTAAGGTTTTTAAATGATTTTTGAAATTTCAGGAATCAAAAAATGTTATTTATTTATCAGGGGGATTTTTTATGCCGAAATATTTATTGATGGACAAGGCAGAACTGAACGAGGAATATAAAAAGCTTTCAGACACTTATGCAGAATATAAAGCACAGGGTCTTTCGCTGAATATGGCAAGAGGCAAGCCGGGCGAAGAACAGCTCAATATTTCCAATGATATGCTTTATACCATTACTCCCGAAACCGTTTTTCAAACGGCAGACTGCCCCGATTGCAGAAACTACGGCGGACTGACAGGTATTCAGGAAGCGCGTCAGCTTTTTGCGGATATGCTCGGCGTTCACGAAAAAAATGTTTTTATTGGCGGAAATTCAAGCCTTAATATGATGTTTGACACGATTGCCTGTATGATGGAACAGGGCAACAGCGGCGAAAAGCCGTGGAATCAGCAGGGAACCATTAAATTCCTCTGCCCCGCTCCGGGTTATGACAGACATTTCGGAGTGACACAGTATTTCGGCATTGAAATGATCACTGTACCGATGACCGAAAACGGTCCCGATATGGACGTTGTTGAAAAGCTGGTGGCTGACGATGCTTCCATCAAAGGTATCTGGTGCGTACCGAAGTACTCCAATCCGCAGGGCATTACCTATTCCGATGAAACCGTAAAGCGTTTTGCGGCTCTGAAACCTGCTGCAAAGGATTTCAGAATTATGTGGGACAATGCCTATATTATTCACGATATTAACGATACGCCCGACTCACTTCTCAATATCTTTGACGAAGTTAAGAAAACGGGCAATGAAGATATGGTATTTGAGTTCTGCTCCACATCAAAAATTACTTTCCCCGGTGCCGGCGTTGCTGCGCTTGCCGCTTCCGAAACCAATCTTGAAATATTGAAAAAGCGCTACAACTTTCAGACGATCGGCTATGACAAAATCAATATGCTCCGTCACGTCAACTACTTCAAGAACCTTGACGGTATTCTTGCTCATATGCAGAAGCACAGAGCCATTCTTGAACCGAGATTCAATATGGTTACGGATATGCTCGAAAAGGAACTTTCGGGTCTTGGCGTTGCCTCCTGGACAAAACCGAACGGCGGTTATTTTGTCAGCGTTGATGTTCTTGACGGCTGTGCCAAGAGAGTAGTGGAACTGTGCAAGAAAGCAGGCGTTGAACTGACAGGCGCAGGTGCTACTTATCCCTACGGAAACGACCCCAAAGACAGCAATATCCGTGTTGCTCCGACCTATCCGCCCGTTGAGGAGCTTCAAAAGGCAATGGAGATCTTCTGTGTGTGCGTAAAGCTTGCAGCAATCGAAAAAATCGGCAAATAATTTCCCATCATATCGGCAGTCGTTTCGGCGGCTGCCGAATTTTTTTGGCTGAATGATTCTTTTTTGGAATCATTTCAGGCAATCATCTTCTTTACCTAATATTTTACAAGTAAAATTGTGCAAAATGATTAATTGCATTCTGTATTAATTGTTGAAAAAAGATTTGACTTTTATAGACAGAATATATATAATTAATCTTGATATGTCTTTAAAGTTTTCTTTTCCGATTTTTGGGAATGGTAAAAATTTGAAGATAAGTTAAAAAATTGGAGGATACCGTATGAAACGTATTGGCAAACCGGTGTTCTTCATCGTATTTGTTCTTATTCTTGCATTGGCATATACCTCTATCTTTGGTGTGTATGGCGAAAACGGTGATTTTCAGATCACCTATATCAAGGGTATTAACGATATTCGATGGGGCATCGACATCAAGGGCGGTGTTGAGGCTGTATTTTCTCCCGAAGACGGCGTTGACGCTACCGAACAGCAGATGGAATCTGTTAAGTCAATTCTTGACTTGCGTTTGGTTTCACAGAACATCACAGACTACGAAATTTATCCCGACTACACAAACGACCGCATTACAGTTCGTTTCCCGTGGAAATCGGACGAAAAGAATTATGACCCCGATGCAGCTATTCAAGAGCTTGCATCAACCGCAAAAATGGTATTCAGGGGCGGTACATCGCAGGACGGTGAGGAACTTCTCACAGGCAGCGATGTAAAAAGTGCAAGTGCTGCATATACACAGTCAAGCGGTCAGTCAAAAGCACAGTATGTTGTAAGTCTTGAATTTACAGATGAAGGCAAACAGAAATTTGCAGATGCTACACAGCAGTATTACGGTCAGCAGATTTCAATATGGATGGACGACCAGTGTATTTCAGCACCTACAGTAAACTCTGTCATCACAGACGGCAAAGCTACGATCACAGGCGGCAGAACATCGGCAAGCGGCAAAAAAACCGGCTTTACCGCAGAAGAGGCTACCAGTCTTGCGAACCGTATCAATGCAGGTGCTTTGCCGTTCGGACTGCAAATTGAAAGCTACGGCACCATCAGCCCGTCACTCGGCACCAACGCACTTTTGGCAATGGGTATTGCGGCATTGGCGGCTCTCTGCTTCATTCTCCTGTTTATGACCATAATGTTCAAACTGCCCGGCTTTATCGCATTTATTGCCCTGCTCGGTCAACTTGCCATTTCGATTATGGCGGTTTCGGGCTACTTCCCCGTATTCCCCAGCTTCACAATGACAATACCGGGTATTGCCGGTTTGATACTTTCTATCGGTATGGGTGTTGACGCAAACATTATCACAGCAGAGCGTATCAAGGACGAGCTTTGGACGGGAAAGACCCTCGACGGCTGTATTATGAACGGCACAAAGGGCAGCTTCTCGGCGATTTTTGATGGTAACGTAACAGTGATCATCGTTTCCGTTATCCTGATTCTTGTATTCGGTCCCGCCAATATCCTTTCCGCTATTTTCGGCGTATCGACAACAGGTCTGATCTACGCATTCGGCTATACACTTCTTGTCGGCGTTATCGCTAACTTCATTATGGGCGTGGGTGCGTCAAGACTAATGCTCAAATCCATTTCGGGCTACAAGTTCCTGAGAAACAAAAGATTATATGGAGGTAAGAAACAGAAATGAGACAGACATTCCATATAGACTTTATCAAAAAATCAAAAATCTTTTTCGGCATATCGCTCGGCATTATGCTGGTATGCCTTATCCTGAACCTGTTTGTCCTCCCGACAAGAGTTGATATTCAGTTTACGGGCGGTACCATTATCAAGTACAACTATGACGGCAAGGTTTCTTCCAAGAAAATTGAAAAAACCGTCAATGATACCATTAAGGACATTAAAGCACTCAAAAAGGAAAAAATCGACTATTCCTACAGTGAAAACCTTGCAAACGCTGCCGACAACAAGAGCAGCAAAATTGTTTCCCTCCAGTTCACGGGCAATAAAGCTGTATCCGTTGAAGATAAAGGAACCATTACGGACGCACTTCAGACGGCTTATCCCGATAACGGCTTTGCCGAGGAATCCTCAACATCGGTTGACGCGTCCAAAGGTGCCAACTTCTTCTTTAAATGCCTTGTTGCCGTTATTCTTGCGGCAGTATTGATGATTTTCTATGTAGCACTTCGCTTCAAGAAGATCGGCGGTCTTTCGGCAGGCGTGATGGCGGTTGTTGCATTGATTCACGACCTCATCATCGTTTACTTTACTTTCGCCATCTTCCAAATGCCGCTCAATGATAACTTTATCGCAGTCGTTCTGATGATTCTGGGTTACTCGCTGAACGATACCATCGTTATTTATGACCGTGTTCGTGAGAACAGAAGAAAGAGCGGACCCAAAACCACCACTGCCGAGCTTGTCAACACCAGTATCAACCAGTGCTTCACAAGAACCATCTGCACATCGATCACCACGATTGCTTCCATCCTGGCTGTCCTGATTGTTGCACTCATCTTCGGCATTGATTCCATCATCAGCTTTGCACTTCCGATGATGATCGGTCTGATCTCGGGCTGTTACTCATCCATCTGTATTGCTTGTCCTCTCTGGGTTCTCTGGAAAAACCACAGCGACAAAAAGAAAGCGGAAAAACGGAAGAAAAATTCATAATTCATAATGCATAATGCATAATTGCCCTGCGGGGATGCGGAAGAAGTTCCAAAGCCGTAAGTTGTATAAAAGATGATTCATTATGCAGACAGAAAATAAAAAGATTTTATGAAAGCGGATATTCGGAACAATCGCAATTTGACAGTATTTACAGTGACTGTCAAGAATTAATCAAGATACTGACATCAATATTAAAAAGTCAGAAAAACATTCAAAATGTATAAAAATAATGACCACTCATTTCAAGTATTGAGTGGTCATTATTTATGTCTGCATAATCAGTTATGGTCACCCCGTAGGGTCAATTATGAATTATGCATTATGAATTATGAATTAATTAAAGTTCAGAACAAAAAGTAACTTTTTTGCCTTCGAGAATGAGGTTTGTGGTGCGTACAGCACACATTTTGCCGCACATCGAGCAGGTGTGACGCTCTGCAACAGGCGTGGATTCATAATAGGTTCTCGCTTTTTCGGGGTCTATGGCATATTTGAACATTTCGTCCCAGTCAAGTTTGTGTCTTGCGTCTGCCATTTGATTGTCTATGTCACGGGCATTTGGGATTCCGTTCGCTATATCTGCCGCGTGGGCGGCAATTTTAGAGGCAATGATTCCTTCTTTGACATCGTTCACATCGGGAAGTCTTAAATGCTCGGCAGGTGTTACATAACAAAGAAAATTCGCTCCTGCGGTTGCCGCGATTGCTCCGCCGATTGCTGAGGTGATATGGTCATAGCCGGGCGCAATATCCGTTACGAGAGGACCCAGCACATAGAACGGCGCTCCGTGACAAATTCTCTTTTGCAGCTTCATATTGGCGGCAATCTCGTTCATCGCCATATGTCCGGGACCCTCTACCATCACCTGAACATCACGCGCCCACGCACGTTCCGTTAATGCGCCAAGCTCTATCAGCTCACTGATTTGTCCTGCGTCTGTACTGTCATCGATACAGCCAGGACGAAGTGCGTCACCCAGGCTGATAGTAACATCATATTCACGAAGAATATCCAGCACTTTGTCGTAATACTCATAGAACGGATTTTCGTTTCCTGTCATCTCCATCCACGCAAACAAAAGCGAACCGCCTCTTGAAACGATATTCATACGGCGCTTGTCACGTTTGAGCGCTTCTACCGCACGGCGGTTAATGCCTGCGTGAATCGTCATAAAGTCAACACCCTGCTTTGCGTGAGCCTCCACAACCTTTAAAAAGTCCTCTGCCTGAATCTCCAACAGATCTTTTTCAAGATAACCGATTGCGTCATACATAGGCACGGTGCCGATCATTGCAGGCGAATAATCAATGAGCTGCTGACGGAATGTATTCGTTTTGCCGTAGTTGCTCAGATCCATAATCGCTTCGGCACCGAACGATACTGCCATTTTTACCTTTTCCATCTCCCTGTCATAGTCAACGCTGTCGCCCGAAATACCGAGATTAACGTTGATTTTGGTTTTAAGACCGTCACCGATACCTTCGGCACTCAATGATTTATGATAAATATTCGCAGGAATACAAACTGTTCCGCTCGCTACCTTTTTCATCAGGTCGTTGACATCTATGTTTTCCTTTGCGGCTACGGTTTCCATTTCCTTTGTTACAATGCCCTTTTTAGCGGCTTCCATTTGTGTCTTGTAGTTCATATGAGATTTCCTTTCTTGTACAGTTCATAAAAATGATTGGTGGGTCCGTGTCCCCTGCCGATCGCAAGAGAATGTCTGATAGCGGTTGTGACATACTCCTTTGCGTTTGCCACGGCAAGCGCAACAGGAACACCTTTCGCAAGATTCGCAGCAATGGCGGACGAATAAGTACAGCCCGTTCCGTGGGTATTTTTCGTGTTGATCCTTTCGCAGGAATACAAATGAAACTCCCTGCCGTCATAAAGAATATCCAGTGCGTCGCCGTCAAGATGACCGCCCTTTATCAGCACATTGGCTGCTCCCAAGGAATAAATTTGCTCCGCCGCCTGCTTCATATCGTCGGCGGTTTTGATCACCAGCCCTGTAATGGCTTCCGCTTCGGGAAGATTCGGCGTCAAAAGAAACGCTGACGGAATAATTCTTTCTTTCAGCACCGAAAGAGCGTCCGACTGCATTAACGCGTGACCGCCCTTAGCGATCATCACAGGGTCGGTCACGACAAACTGCGGTTGATACTGATTCAGCTTATCGGCAACGATATTCATTCGTTCGGCATCGTTCAGCATACCGATTTTCACGGCGTTGACCTCAATATCCTCAAAAACCGCGTCGATCTGGTCAGCTATTGTTTTCACAGAAATATTCTCAACGGAGATCACCTTTGAGGTATTTTCCGCTACCACCGAAGTAACAACACTCATACCAAACACGCCGTTGGCGGAAAAGGTTTTTAAATCCGCCTGTATGCCTGCACCTCCACTACAGTCCGAGCCTGCAATTGTCAGTGCTGTTTTTAAAATCATAAAAACCCTCTTTTCCACTCAATACTAACATTAAAATACTACACTATTCCCATTAAAAAGTCAAATCGAAAATTTCGCTTACTGCATTTCCATTTCCCATAAAGTATGCTATAATAGCAAAGAAAGAAGGTTTTTAGTTATGTCAGAAAATAACAATTCAAAATTAGGCTGGCAAAAAATTGTACTCATTCTGATTGCCGCTCTGGTGATTGTTGCAGTACCGCTTTTTGTCAACAAAGAAATCATTCCGACCGAAGATATATCCGAAAGCAGTCAAGAAACTGCCGAAAGCTCGGTGATATCAGATTCTTCAGAACTTTCGGAACTTCCAAACGCTTCCGACCTGCCCGAAAGCAGCGAAGCCCTGTCGGAAATACAGGAAGAAAGTCACTATTTGATTGCCGATATTCAAAATCTAAAGAATACAGATAACTTTTCGGATTCGGCACTGGAGCACATCTTTGACGGAACCATCAACCGCAGCGGTAAGGCAACGGGCTACCATTATACGATGATTTCCGACAGCAAAGGAAAACTGATAGAGGGTACAAGAAGTGAGAATGACGAACACGGCGTATTTACGGGCAATGTTGAGGTGGACGGCGTTGCAAAAAACAATTTCAGTTCATTTTATCCCGAATCGTGGACACCGCAGGAAGTCGTTGATGCCATCAATATTGCCTATGATGACGCACTTTCCAATCCGGAGAATCCGTCGGGAACACTGTGGATAGGCTACTATAACGACATTGAGATCGATATGTACCTGACAGATGATCAAAAAATCATCACTGCCTATCCGATTTTCGAGGGTGAACAGTAATGCTGAAATACACCTTAAAAGTATCGGGCACCAAGCACCGTATCGTTACCGCAGAATTTGAGGATGAAACCTATGCCCCTCTTTCCTCTTTCCTTTTATCCGAAGTCAGAAATTTCGGCAGCATCATCGTTGCCAAAATCAGCAGCGTTCTCCGTCACGAAGCAGAACAAGCCGATTTCAACGGCAACATCTATTCCTTAACCATCACGCCCGAAACCACCACACTGACCGACAACTTCGCCGAATACAACAACACTTCCACCGAACTGACCATCCGCACCGAAGAACTCTTGGAACTGATTCAATTCATAATGCATAATTCATAATTCATAATTGCCCTGCGGGGTGACAGTAAGAAATTCTGAAGCCGTAAGCTGTATAAAGATGATTCATTATTCACTATTCTTTTTCCGCCGTTAAGCTCGCCGCCCCCAAGGCGCGCGAGTGAAACGGCTTTTTTTATTTTCTTTCAGATATATCTATATCCCTGTAGGGGATATAGATATATCTTGTTCTATTGTGGTCGGTCGGTTGGTTGTTGACTGAGCC
>CADCRH010000118.1 GCA_902803805.1 uncultured Ruminococcus sp. | reverse complement strand
GCACCGTGAGCCGTTTCGTGCAGTCCGTAATAAAAATGCACGTAGGACAGCGCAAGAACAACGATCAGAAAGATGACGGCGGCAGCCTTTTTCTGACCTTCGGTCGCAATATCAATGGTTTTTGTGTCGCTGACATTGAGTTTTACGCCCTTTGTGCGTATCGACTGATAGACAACGGGTACCAGCAAAATGACGAAAAGCAGGAAATAATACGAAAGACGTTCGATAATGCTGTGCCTGGACATTGTTACTGTCATAATCGTGCCGATCAGGGAAAGATTGATGATGTATTTATTTTCCTTTGTGACATTGATGGTTCCTGCTTTTACCAGGATAAATGTCAAGATCGTAACAGCGAGCGGCAGGATCGCATAGATAAACGATAATCCCTCGGTCAGAAAAACAGAACCGGTGTATTCTTCGTGATAGAAACGTGTAATCAGATTGATAAAGCCCGTTGACGAAATATAGAACCACAGCAGCAGATAAGCATAAATGATCAGCTCTTTAAAAGTCGGCTGCATTTTGATCAGAAAATAAACAGGAATCATTACCAAAACGGTCTGATGGAACAGTGAGGCAATCAGTATCAGTATCAGAAACGGGAAAAATTTGTTTCTCTTGACGAAATGCCAGGCAAGCATTACAAATGACATTGCGATCGCCTGACGCAGGAAGTTCATCGACATAAAGAACAGGAATAAATTGATGTACAGAATGGTCGAGACCCAAGGCATTTCGGAATTTTTGTAGATGAAGACCGCCGCGGGAAGTATCGTGATAAATGTCAGGACCCCCATATACCATATGTAATCCGGCAAGATCAGACCCAACAGTTTGGTAAGCACCACAAAGCCCGTTTCCCAGTCTTTGTAAGTGAAGTTGGAAAAGCCGTCATCGTTCATAAAGTTAAAGCCGACCGCATACATATTGTAGTCGTAGCCAATTTGGTAGCGGCACAGCATAATTATCAGAAGCTGTGTAAATGCAATGACCGTAAATATTGCATTTTTCGTATTGGAGGGCTTGCGGAAACAGAAGATCGCCGCCCACAAAAGTATCAGCAAATTGTTTATTGTATAAAACAGCAAATAAAACAACTCCAATCATAAATACACTCATACACTATCGTGCATTTTTTGAGAAAATAGCCTTGAAAAGGGTCTTGAACAATATTTTAAAGTCAAAAGCAACCGACCAGTTTTCGATATAATAAATATCGTGCTTGATTCTTTCGGGAATGGAGGTATCGCCGCCCCGAAGGTCATTGACCTGCGCCCAGCCCGTAATGCCTGGTTTTACATAATGCTTTACCATATAAAGCGGAACGGATTTTCGGAATTGATCGACATAAAAGGGGATTTCCGGACGGGGACCCACCAGACTCATATCACCCTTGAGAACGTTGAAAAGCTGTGGCAGTTCATCAATGCTGAAGCGTCGGATAAAGCGTCCGAAGCCTGTACAGCGGTCGTCGTGTTTCTCTGTCATCGAAAGGTCGTTTTCCATTTCGACACGCATAGAGCGAAATTTATACATTGTGAACGGTTTCTTCCCCAAACCGACACGCTCCTGCTTGAAAATGACATTGCCGGGCGAGGTGAGTTTAATAATGACCGCCGTTAAGAGCATCAGCGGCGAAAGAATGATCAGCATTGCAAGAGAGATGATAATATCCAGAAACCGCTTGATGAATTTGTTCAGTGTGTTGTCCAACGGCACCTTTCGCATACTCATTACAGGAATTCCGTCGAAGCTTGATATGTAGATTCGCGATGAGAAGTTGGAGAACATATTCGGTATAATGGAAAATTTCACGCCCCAGCTTTCACATATCGCCACAATATGGGCAAATGATGACTGGGATTTGTCCGAAAGCATGATGATGGCTTCGTCCGTGTGAAATTTTTTGTAATACTCCGAAAGACCTTTGAATGTCCCAAGATACGGCAAAGAGGCTTTTTGGTTTGGTACGTGGTCGAAATATCCGAGAATTTCATAGCCCAGGTCGGGGGAGGTACGGATTTTACTGATAAAGCTTTCCGTACAGTCGTTAATGCCGATAATCACAATCGTTTTCTTGTTGTAACCCTTGCTTCGCATATACCGCAGAAGCCGCCGCAAAGCAAATCGGTACAGTCCCGATAGTATCGTGTAACAGAAGAAGTAGAACATTATCGAGATCTGAAAAACGAAAAGCATTGAGGAGGCAATGGCGGCGGCGATAAGGACGACAAAAACCGCCAGACCCGATTTGAGCAGATTGGTGATCTCCAACGCAAAAAGGGTCGAACGATAGGAACGGTACAGGTCAAAGCTTTTGTTGAAAAGAACCTGTAACAGTGCCGTTGCACAGGGGATCGCCGCTGCGAGCCGATAGTCGTATCCGATCAGCTGGATCAAATCCTCGCCAAAAATTATTTTAAAAAGAAAATAGGAAGCGGCACAGCTTGCAATACTCAAAAGAATATCGATCGTGACGTGCAGTGCATTGAGCTTGCTTTGATTTTGCTTTATCAAAAGATTTCACCGCTTTCGCTGATACAAGTAGAAAATACCGATACATTCATTCTTTATTTTAATATATCCAATAATGATAGTCAATGATTTTTTTATGATGTAAACGGTTTTGACTCCGAAAAACAACGCCAAATGAGAAAATTTGTGTCATCAGCACCAAAAACAACCGTTTGAAAAATGAAAAAACCGATAGACAAGCGGAATGATTAATGCTATAATTATTAATGTTATTTTGCGGTTTCAAAAAAATCGGTCAGGAGATTGAAGCATTATGTTTAAGAAAAGCGTTAATGAATTTATGAATTATATTCCTTTTTTGAAGGAAATCGTCAAGCGTGACTTTAAAAAGAAATATTATAAATCCGTTCTCGGCGTTGCGTGGTCAATGCTCAGTCCTTTGCTGATGATGGTCGTAATGTCGATACTTTTCTCGACAGTGTTCAAACGGTCGATTCCTTATTATCCCGTTTACTGGTTCAGCGGCAACCTTTTCTTTACCTTTGTCACACAAGGCTCGCATATGGCGATGAACAGTATGATCACCAATTCATCTCTCATCAAAAAAATGAAAATACCGAATTATTTTTTCTGTATTTCAAAGGTAACACTCGAACTGGTGATGTCGCTGTTCTCACTGATACCTTATTTCATTGTGGGCTTTATTTTAAAGGTTCCGTTTAATTTTAATGCTCTGCTGTTCTTTGTGCCGATTTTTTATACCTATATTTTTACGATCGGGCTTGGAATGTTCCTTTGTGCCTATGCGACATTTCTTCGTGACCTTGAATATCTGTATTCGGTGGTAAGAAGAATGTGGATGTATATTACGCCGATTTTTTATCCTATCGACATTGTACCGACACAGTTCCGATTCCTTTGGGAACTGAACCCGATCTATGTTTATCTGTCCATTTTCCGTGATATGACGATCAACGGGGTAATGCCGTCCGAGCGGTCGCTGATCATTGCTACCTGCTACAGCATTATTACACTGGTTCTCGGTATTGTGACCTTTAAGGAAAAAGAAGAACGCTTCTTCCTGTACATTTGATTTGGGGTGAGTGGTTATGGAAATTTCAAATGCAACCGTTGAACTTATGCAGGATCAGAATGTCATTGCGGACACATCACAGATACCCGATGAGGATATTTGTATCGATGTCAATGATGTTTCGGTAATGTTCAATCTGAGCAAAAACCGCGAGGACGGTTTGAAAGAATATTTTATCAATATGGTAAAGGGCAAGGTCGCATTTAATGAATTCTGGGCATTGCGCAACATTAACTTCAAGGTGCGCCGCGGAGATGCCGTAGCACTGATCGGGCGCAACGGTTCGGGAAAATCCACCCTGCTCAAAACGATCGCCGGTATTATTAAGCCTGTCAGAGGTACTGTGACTGTCAAGGGAACCATTGCGCCGCTGATTGAGTTGAGCGGCGGCTTTGACCGTTCACTTTCGGCAAGAGAAAATATTTATCTTTCGGGCGCTATGCACGGTCACACCAATCGATATATGAAAAAACGCTTTGACGAAATTATCGAATTTGCGGAATTGGAAAAATTTGTGGATGTTCCCGTCAAGAATTTTTCTTCGGGTATGGTATCAAGATTGGGTTTTGCCGTTGCAACGTGTGTCAATGCTGATATTATCATTGCCGACGAGGTTCTTGCGGTAGGCGACGCCAAATTCCGCAAGAAGTGCGAGGAGCGTATTTCCAGTATGCTCAAGGGCGGTACGACCATCCTGTTTGTGTCGCATAATGTCAATCAAGTCAAAAAAGTATGCCGCAATGCCGTATGGCTCGAAAAAGGCAGGATCATAGACAGCGGCACCGCCGAGGAAATATGCGACAAATACAATGATGCCCTCAAAGGCACGAAACGAAAATTGATCAAGAATTCATAAATTCTTTTTGACATTCGGGGGTGGACAGTTTGAAAAGGATTCTGATTTGTGCGTCAAGAGTATCACATATCCTTCATTTTCACCTCCCTTATATCGAATACTTTAAAAGCAAGGGATATGAAGTGCATATTGCGGTTCAGGGAGTTACCGATCACCCGTTGATCGACAAATGCTATGACCTGAATTTTACCAAAAATATGCTGTCGCCCGAAAATATCAAAACGATTTTTCAACTGAAAAAAATGATTCAAAACGGCGGCTATACCATCGTTTATTCCAATACAACGCTTGCCGGCGTTGCCGTCAGAGCGGCAATGATGCTTCTGCCGAAAAATAAACCTTACTATGTACATATTTCTCACGGATATATGTTTTCGGAAAAAAACAGTATCAAACAAAAAGTGATTCTCGGCTGTGAAAAACTGACAAAATCACCCGTTGATGATCTCGTGGTGATGAACCAAGAGGACTATTCTCTCGCGGAAAAATACAGGCTTGGAAAAAACTTACATTATATATACGGTATGGGTTTATGTGCAGAGCGTTTTCCCGAAATTTCCGAGGAAAAACGCAGACAAGTAAGACAAATGCTGAACGCGGACGATCATACAAAAATTTTGTTATGTGTCGGAGAATTCTCCTCCAGAAAAAATCAAATGGCAATTATTACAGCGTTTCATCAATTGTCTTTAAAGCATCAAAAGATCATTCTTGCTTTGGCAGGGGACGGCACGAAGCTGGACAAATGCAAACTGTTGGCGGAAACCTATGAGCTTTTGCCGAAAATCCATTTTCTCGGTCAGCAAAAAGATGTCAATGCACTTTACAGAAGCGCCGATCTGCTGATTTCCGCTTCCAAAATGGAGGGACTGCCGTTTAATGTCTTGGAAGCGCTGTACTGCGGACTGCCTGCGGTAGTGTCAAAAATCAAAGGACACACCGATCTGATCACCAACGGCGAAAATGGATTGCTTTTTGATGAAAACAATATCAATGACATTGCGGAAAAACTTGACGCGGTTTTGTCTGACAGTGCGCTTTACGACCATCTGAGGGCTTCGGCAGCACTTGATGAAAGGTATTTGATAGAAAACGCAAAGCCGGAACTTTTAAAAATACTTGACAAAGAATATCAAGAGAAATATCCCGTTTATCAATAAGGAGAATGGCTATGAAAAAAGGAACAGTAAGTATTTTTATGATATTGACAGTCATATTTTGTATGCTGACGCTGAATGTCAATCCTGTGAATGTTGACGCGGCGAGCGTGGAGTTCAGTCGGACAAATATTAATCTGTATGCTCTCGAAACCTATCGGCTGGGCTTGAAAAGTCCTGCCTCCAATGTGAAGTTCGTTTCGTCCGATGAAAAAATCGTTTCGGTCAGCGAAGATGGTATTGTGACAGCGATTTCGTCAGGTAATGCGGAAGTCTATGCAATGGTCGGCACAGAGGTCAAGTCGGTATGTAAAGTAAAGGTCATTACGGGCAATGCTCCGACCGATATTTCCATCAGTGAACAGAATCTGACACTGACAGAGGGCGATAAGCACAGGATCAAGGCAAGTGTTTTGCCATATGACGCGACCTCCAAAGCACTTTATTATTCTTCTTCCAATGAATCGGTCGCAACAGTGGACAAAAATGGAAACGTTACAGCAGTAAAGGCAGGTGCGGCGGTGATCACCGTAGAATCCTCCAGTTCTGCCGTATCGAAAAAGTGTGTTGTCAAGGTCGTTTCCAAAACCGACAAAAGCAACACAAGGGTCAACGTGAACGGTGTTTTATACTCTGTTGCAGGCGAGAGAAAATCCAATATGACGGTTGCTCTCAAAAATACCACGGAAACCATTACGGCGACAACGGACGATGACGGAAAATTTTATCTTGAAGATATTGAAAACGGCAAGTATAAAATGACAGTGTATCGTGATGAAAATATGACAAAATCCGTCTGCTCGGAGGACATCACCATTTTTGCCTATGATATGAATATTTCTTGTATTATCAATGACAGTACACTGGTCGTTCTGTATCAGGAGGAAAAAGTAAGTACCGACAAAATCAAGGATATTACATTGGAATCGACAACACTGATGCTGGACAGCGGCAGTTCCTATGATATGACCTATAAAGTCAGTCCGTCCAACGTGGGTACGCCTACCCTGCGCGGGGTTTCGTCCGACACCAATGTTGTAACGGTTGATTCTGACGGCAGAATTACGGCTGTTGCAGGCGGCAAGGCGACTGTTACGTTTTCAACGCTTGACGGAAAAATCTCAAGAAAATGCGTTGTTACCGTCAACGAAACCAACAGCAGTGAACACAGCCTGACGATTATTCTGGCGGAAATGTTTGTCATTGCGTTTGGCTTGCTGCTTTTCTTTGCAAAATACAAAAAGTTCAGACGCATTAAGGAAGCAGAGGAAGACCGTGAAGAACGCGAGAACGAAAGAAACAGACAGCATTTCGAAAGTGAAAATACCGATAGTATGGATAATATGGAATAAATCACTTTCGTGTTGTATTTGTCGTAACGGAGGGAAAAGTATATGATCGCAGCAGGAATCGTGGCAGGAGGAAGCGGCTCACGAATGGGCGGTGAGCTGCCGAAGCAGTTTTTGGAGCTGAACGGAAAGCCCGTAGTTGTTTACACGGCGGAGAAATTTTTGTCCTGTTCCGCGATCGATATTGTCATTATAGGAATCAATCCTGTATGGAAAGATCATATGGAGCGTCTTGCCGAGGAATATTTTCCGGAGAATGACAGACTTTTGATTGTCAGCGGCGGCAGCGACCGCAACGAAACGATTTTGAATATTATTTCTGCCGCAGAAGAAAAATTTGCGCCGCGTGACGAGGACATTATTCTGACTCACGATGCGGTAAGACCGTTTGTGACCGAAAAGATGATTGCTGACAGCATTAATGTGGTGAAGAACTGCGAAATATGCACGGCAGCGATTCCGGCAACCGATACCATTATTTCGACGGAAAATGGCGAAACTGCCAACGGATTTCCCGACAGGGGAAAAATGCGTCTTGTTCAGACACCTCAGACGTTCAAAATCAATACTTTCAAAAAAGTTTATGCCGCTCTTGATGAACCGGAACGTGCCGCCGCAACCGATGTTTGCCGGCTTTACCATTCAAAAGGCTATCAAGTGCGTATCATTGACGGAGATGTGTCCAACATCAAATTGACCTATCCGCAGGATTATGAGTTGGCGAAGCTGATTGTAAATCGTTAATATATACAATATTTTTGTTATAATTCTGTTGATAACACCAAGAAAATATGGCACTACTGTGCATATTATATGATATTTAGTTTTATAAATATTCATATTGCACATAAAATTGCTTTGTCTGCGGCAGTCATTCCGAAAAAATCGAACGAATTTTTTCAATATTCAAAAATGAATACTTTACAGAAACGGAAAGAAAATGTTATAATATAAGATATTAATGAATACCTTTGGAGGTTGAATGTATATGAATATAGAAGAAAAACAGAAGAACACACGCAAGCGTGTCATTTGTACCGCTCTTGCCGCCGCTCTTGCGGTTTCCGCTTTTGCAAGTATGGGCACGATCGCACTGGCAACGGATGATGAGCCCGAAGCAACGGTTGATTATGAATTGGTTGACAACATTCAGGATGGTACCATTCTCCATTGCTTTGACTGGAAATATACCGACATCAAGGACGAACTGGAAAATATCGCAAAGGCAGGTTTCAGTTCGGTTCAGACTTCCCCTGCACAGGCAAGTGAGGGTGAGGGTGCTTGGTATTGGCTTTATCAGCCTCTCGGCTTCTCGATAGGTACCAACGAGCTTGGCACAAAGGAAGAACTTCAGGAACTTTGCGCAGCTGCCGATGAATACGGCATTAAGGTGATCGTTGACGTTGTTGCCAACCACCTTGCAGATAATCACGAGAGAATTCAGGAAGATCTGAAACCCGACGAATACTGGCATACATACGGCACGGTAACAAACTGGAATGACCGTGAGCAGGTAACACAGGGCGACATCGGTATGGTTGACCTTAACTCCGAAAACGAGTATGTTCAAAAAGTGGTTGCCAATTACGTTAAGGAACTGAAAGAAGCAGGCGTTGACGGTATTCGTTGGGACGCTGCAAAGCATATCGGACTTCCGAGCGAGGGCTGTAATTTCTGGCCTGCCGTTACGGGAGAGGGACTTTATAACTACGGTGAGATCCTCACAGGGCCTACCAATACGGGCAGCGAGGACCTGATGGTTGAATATACAAAATATCTTTCGGTGACAGACAGCACCTATGCAGATTCGCTTTTAAGCGCATTCAATAAGGGCAAAGCTCCGACATCGACAGGCAATTGGGTGAACCGCGGTGTTGCTGCCGATAAGCTGGTGTATTGGGGCGAAAGTCACGATACCTATTCCAACGGCGAGGGTAAGGATTCCAATGCGGTTTCTCAAAATGTGGTTGACCGTGCTTATGCGGTAGCTGCTGCACAGAACGGCGCTTCCGCACTCTATTTCTCACGTCCCGAAGCAAAGGCAAAGGACAGTATCAGAATCGGCGTAAAGGGCAGTATGCACTTCACAAGCGACGAAATTGCCGCCGTTAACCATTTCCACAATGCAATGAACGGTCTGGAATCATACTATACCACCACCGATAACAATGCCGTCGTAACACGTAAAAACGGCGGTGCGGTGATCGTATGCGGCAGCGGCAGCGGCACCGTTACTGTGGAAAACGGCGGGGGCTATGCAAAGCCCGGCACTTATAAGGACGAAATTACAGGCAACGAGTTTGTTGTTACCGAAACAACCATCACAGGTACAGTAGGCGAGAGCGGTATTGCGGTTGTTTATGACTCAAGCTTCAACAGCAGAGTTTCCGCTTCGGTTCTGACAGACACACACTTTACCGGCGACAGCCTTGAAGTAACGCTGAATGCAAAAGATATTGTGTCCGCAGAATATGAAGTGAAGGGCGCAGAAAATACTTCTGTCGGCTCGTTTGTTGACGGTGACAAGATCACGATAGGCGATGGTGAGGAAGCAGGAACCGTTATTACACTGACACTTTACGGTACAGATTCCGATGGTAAAATCGTCAAATCAACTTATCAATACTACAAAGACGCAAGCAGAGAGATTCCCGATGTGGCAAACGGCAGTATCGTATTTGACAATGCGGCTACGGGCTGGGATACCATCAACATTTATGTATATGATGAAAGCGGTGATGTAACAATCACGAACGGCGAATGGCCGGGTGTTGAAATGGTTGACGAGGGCGATGGCTACTATAGCTACAAGCTCCCTGAGCAGTTCGCAGAATGCAGCCATATTATGGTCATCTTCAACAATGGCGCAGGTGACCAGATACCGGGCGCTATGCAGGCAGGTCTTACAATGGCTTATACCGATAAAAAACTTTATGACGGTACTAAGTGGGTTGACCTTCCGAAAGATGAAGAACCGACAGATGAGCCTTCGGAGCCGTCGGAGGTTTCCGATAACAGCGAAGTTTCCGGCAGCAGCAATGTTTCACAGGTAAGTCAGGATTCTTCCAATGCGAACAGCAGCACATCTTCCGACAGCAGCAAAGCAAGTGTTGTATCAACAGTAAGCCTTGCATCAGTTGCTTCTACAGCGTCTGTTACAACATCATCAACCACAAGCACCGCTGCGGTTGTTTCCACAGAAACAACTACGGTAGGTACTTCCGACAACACACCCTTTATGGCGGCAATGATTGCTGTTGCAGCGGCTGTTTCGGGCGCAGTTGTTTTTGTGAACAGCAAGAAAAAGCGTGAACAATAAGATAAACTCATTACAGATTTGATGTTTCTGCCGCAGAGATAGTTTCTGCGGCAGAAATTTTTGTTACCGGTATCAATAATGACAAGTTGTTTTGTTAAAAAGTCGGTGAAAAGACTGTGAAAAACAGATAAGGGTAATTTATTGTACAGATTTAATGACTTGAATTGACAAAAAACGAAATTTATATTAACAAATTGGAAAATATAATGTTAAATTCTTCAATAAAGGAATTAAAATTGCGATTAATTTGTTCAAAATAATGAAAAAAATTATTGTTAATTTATACAATCTTATATTGCTAAATATATGTATAATCACCAAAGAAGCATTATTGTATTATAATTTTAGCAGTTTATTGATATATTATTACGTTGTTTTAACTAAAAAATTTAATTCTTTATCGTCAAAAAGTAGATATACATTTTTCTCGAATTTTGTCGGGAATTTTGGGGTACTTTTCAAATGATAATTAAAATGTTAAAATTGTTTTAAAGAAATCTGAAAATTACGGTTTTGTTTTAAAAATGCAGTCGATGAGAATATCATATTTTTAAAGCAAAGCCGCTTTTTGACGGATTTTTTGCAGTTATTCAACCACAACAAAATTCAAATCAGGAGTGTGATGTTTAGTGAATAACGA
This sequence comes from uncultured Ruminococcus sp., assembly GCA_902803805.1. Classification (GTDB taxonomy): domain Bacteria; phylum Bacillota; class Clostridia; order Oscillospirales; family Acutalibacteraceae; genus UBA1213. The sequence goes on along the minus strand of CADCRH010000118.1, from coordinate 7,062 downwards.
AACACAGTCCAGCCGCTATAGCGTCGGCAACAAGGTTTTGAGTGTTGCTCTTACAGCCGCTCTTTCCTTTACCACGTTTGCAGGTCTGGGCACGGTTACATCAACCAATGTCACGGTTGATGCGGCAAACGATTACGGTCTTGCTGACAGTATCCAGGAAGGTACAATTCTTCACTGCTTTGACTGGAAGTACAAGGATATTACCGAAGAACTTCCGAACATTGCAGCAGCAGGCTTCACATCCATTCAGACATCACCTGCACAGATGCCGGCAGGCTCTGACAAGTGGTATTGGCTTTATCAGCCGCTCGGCTTCTATGTTCCCGACTCACAGCCGTTGGGTACCAAAGAAGAACTGAGAACACTGTGCTCCGAAGCAGAAAAATACGGCATTTTTGTCGTAGTGGATATTGTTGCCAACCACCTCGCAGGCGACCACAGCAATATTCAGAATGACCTTAAGGACAGTCAGTATTGGCACAATGAGTCAGGCGGAATCGATTACTCAAATCGTTGGCAGATTACGCACCGTGACCTTGGTATGCCTGATATTAACTCCGAAAACTCTTATGTTCAGCAGGTTGTTAAAAACTACATCTTAGAACTGAAAGGTCTTGGTGTAGATGGTTTGAGATTTGATGCTGCAAAGCATATCAGTCTTCCCAGTGAGGGCTGTGATTTCTGGAGCAATATTCAGGTTCCGGGTATGTATTACTATGGTGAGATTCTTGACAGTCCCGGCGGCGGCAACGGCGATTCACTGATGAAAGAATATACCAACTATATGTCCGTAACCGATAACAAATACGGCGAAACATTGTTGAACTCTTTTGCAGGCGGCAACGCTACACAGTCTATCGGTAACTGGAGCGAACGCGGCGTATCGAAAGATAGGCTGGTTTATTGGGGCGAGAGCCACGATACTTACTCCAATGACGGTGAGTACGGAAGCAACACCGCATACAACTCACAGAATCAGGTGGACAGAGCTTATGCCGTAGCAGCAGCACAGGGCAAGGCAACCAGCCTTTATTTCTCACGTCCCGCAGCAACAAGAAAAGACAGCATTCTGATCGGTCAGAAGGGCAGCACACACTTCACAAGCCCCGAAGTAGCAGCCGTTAACCATTTCCACAATGCGATGAACGGCACAAAGGAATACTACACCACAGGCAGCAACTGTTCCGTTGTCTGTCGTGAAGGCGGCGCTGTCATCGTAGCAGGAAGCGGCGGCAACTTTGAAGTTACCGTACCGAACGGCGGCGGTATCGTTGCAGCAGGTACTTACACAGATGAAGTTTCCGGCAGCCAGTGGACAGTAACAGGAACCACGATCTCCGGTAAGATCGGTGATTCTGGTATCGCAGTTATCTATAATGCAAAGCCTGTCGTTAAGGGCGGAGTTTCGGCAAGTCCCGCAACAGGCACAACATTTGAAGGTACTTTGACCGTTACCCTGAATGCCAGTGAGGTAACAGGCGCTACCTATAAGACTTCCGAAGGCGATTCGGGTGCTTATACAGACGGCAAAACGATTACCATCGGCGCTTCTACAGCCGATAATGCAAGCGTAACACTGACACTTTCGGGTACAAAATCCGACGGCTCAACAGCAACCGCAACTTATACTTATAAGAAAGTTCCGCCGAAGGAATATCCGACACTGAAAGGCAGCGGCTTTGTATTTGACAATTCAACTAGCAATTGGTCAACCGTCAACGCTTATGTGTATGACGAAAGCGGCACAAGCGTTGTGACAAACGGTGCTTGGCCGGGCGTTAAAATGACCGACTGCGGCAATGGCTACTGGTCTTATGAACTGGATTCCAAGTTCACAAGCAGCAGCAGCGTACAGGTCATCTTTACCAACGGCAGCGACCAGATTCCCGGAGCACAGCAGCCCGGTTATCAGATGAAAGGCACAGAAAAGAAGCTTTATGAGGGTGGTACCTGGAAAGACCTCCCGGAAAAACAGGATCCGACTCCGACAGGTCCTTTCGTGACCTTTGATAAGGCAGACGGCACAAGCTTCACAACCGAAACACTTGATGTAAAACTTACACTGAACAACGCAACAAAGGGTACTTATTCTGTTGACGGCGGTCCTGTGAAGGAATTCACCGGCTCTGCAACTGCTACACTCGGTCAGGGCAAGATCGGTAACTCAACGGTTAAGCTTGATGTTACCGCAACAGACGGTACAACAACTAAGAAATATTCTTATTCTTACGAAAAGAAATATGTTGTTAAGACAACTTCCTCTTCGGCAGGTCTTGCAAGCCAGTACAAGACCAACCCCACAGGCGTAGGCAAGGAAAAGACCATTACGATTGACGGTGACGCAAGTGACTGGTCGGATGATTTGCTGATCGCACAGGGCGCTGCTTGGGACGTAGCAAACCACTGGAAGGGCGGTCACGAGAACTGCGTTCTTGATACATACGCTCTCTATGCGGCTTGGGACGACACCAACCTCTATGTAGGCTGGCAGATGGTCAATACGACCGATACCTGGGCAAGAGAGGGCGACGGTCCTTTGAGTGACGGCGGCCGTGTACTTGACGTTCCGCTGATCCTTGCACTCAGCATTAACCCCTCCAGTACATCAATGTCCAACAAAAACACCACCGGCGGTCCGATCTGGGGCAAGCAGATGGGACTGGAATTCAATACACACGTTGACAGACTTCTTTATATGAGCGGTAAGCCCGGACTTGGCAAACCTTCAATGTTCAAAGCAGTTGACGCACAGGGCAACACCGACTATGAAGAAGGTGCTGTAAGCTTCCTTGACGGCGGTATTGAATATGCAATGGCTGAAACCAACATTTGCAGCTCGATCATCGGTCTTAACAACTCCGACAGTCCGAAAGACGTATCGGACAACAGTGCAGACTGGGTTGACTACAAAACATTTGCAGGCTCCGCAGGTACACACAACACAAAATACGATTCCTTCTATGAGATCAAAATCCCGCTGAAAACACTCGGAATCTCCAAAGAATACCTTACAAAGAACGGTATTGGCGCAATGCTCGTAGCAACACGCGGCGAATCAGCTCTTGACTGTATTCCGTTTGACCTTTCAATGGTTGACAATGCAACCGGCGATTATGCAACAGACCCGAGTACATCGGCTGAAAAGGATGACATCGACATTATCACAGCATCGCTCGCAAGAATCGGCAACGGCACGATTAACCCCGATCCTGATCCCGACCCGGATCCCGATCCTTCAGTACCGCTTCAGGTGAACTTTGGTGCAAACCTTTCCGCTCCTCAGTATGCAGGTACAGCACTGACACTGAAAGCAGAAGGCTACGGCGGAACCGCTCCTTACACCTATCAGTTCTATGTGGACGGAACATCTGTCAAGGCTAACAACTCAACCGCTTCCAGTGCTTGGTCACCGAAAGCAGGCACACATACCATCAAGTGTGTGATCACAGACTCAACAGGCAAAACAGCAACCGTTGAAAAGAAATTCACGGCTGAAAGCAATGGCGGAGATGACGATGACGATGATCTCGTTAACAACTCCACGATTTCCGCAACGACGATTGACCTCGGCAAGAGCCTGACACTCAAGGGTGCTGCATCAGGCGGCTCAGGCGGCTACACTTATGCAGTATTCTACAAGCAGACAAGTCAGACAAGCTGGACAACGGTTCAGAGCTATGCTTCTTCTATCACAAAGACCATTACTCCGAAAGCAGCAACTACTTACACCGTAAGAGTAAAGGTAAAAGATTCCAAGGGCAATATCGCTAACAAGGACTTCAAAGTAACCGTTACAAAGGCGCTTACCAATAATTCCACCATTTCCGCAACATCGATCACACTCGGTCAGAGCCTGACACTGAAAGGCGCAGCAACAGGCGGCACAAGCCCTTATACCTACGCTGTTTACTACAAGCAAAAGAGCCAGACAAACTGGACAGCAGTTCAGGGTTATGCCTCAACTATCACAAAGACCGTTACTCCAAAAGCCGCAACAACTTATACAGTAAGAGTCAAGGCAAAGGATAAAAACGGCACAATTGCTAACAAGGATTTCACAGTAACCGTTAAGAAAGCAGCTCTTACAAACAATTCCACCATTTCCGCAACATCGATCACACTCGGTCAGAGCCTGACCCTGAAAGGTGCAGCAACAGGCGGTACAGGCAGCTACACTTATGCTGTATTCTACAAGAAGACCAGCAGCAGCACCTGGACAACCGTTCAGAGCTATGCTTCTTCTATCACAAAGAAGATCACTCCTCTCAATGCTACTACTTACAACGTAAGAGTAAAAGTAAAGGATTCCGCAGGCACGATCACCAACAAGGATTTCAAGGTAACGGTTAAATATGCGGCACTTGTTAACAACTCGACAATTTCCGCAACCTCTATCGACCTCGGCACAAGCCTGACACTGAAAGGTGCAGCAACAGGCGGTTCTGGTACTTATACTTATGCCGTTTACTACAAAAAGACAAGCCAGACCGATTGGACAAAGGTTCAGGATTATGCATCTACTATTTCCAAGAAGGTGACCCCTCTCGCAGCTACCACTTACACTGTAAGAGTAAAGGCAAAGGATTCCGCAGGCACCATTACCAACAAGGATTTCAAGGTAACAGTTAAGAAAGCGGCTCTTGTGAATACTTCCACAATTTCCGCAACAACACTTGACCTCGGCAAGAGCCTGACACTCAAAGGTTCTGCAACAGGCGGCACAACCAAATATACTTATGCTGTTTACTACAAGAAAACCAGCGATACATCTTGGACAAAAGTTCAGGACTATGCTTCCTCCATCACAAAGACTGTTACTCCCAAGGCTGCTACAACCTACACCGTAAGAGTAAAAGTGAAGGATTCCGCAGGCACGATCGCTAACAAGGATTTCACAGTAACAGTAAAAGTACCGCTCACAAATAATTCAACACTTTCCGCAACCTCTATCACACTCGGTAAAACAGTGACAGTAAAGGCTTCCGCAACAGGCGGTTCGGGCTACTACAACTATGCTGTATTCTACAAGAAGGCAAGCAGCAGCAGTTGGACAACCGTTCAGAGCTATAAGGCTGAAAACTCTATTACCATCAAACCGCAGGCAGTTACTACCTATGACGTTTGCGTAAAGGTTAAGGACTCCAACAACACAGAAGTAAAGAAGTATTTCACAGTAAACGTTGCCGCAGCACCCCTTACCAATACTTCTACTATTTCGTCAACATCCATCGTACTCGGCGATACACTGACACTGAAAGGTGCAGCAACAGGCGGCACAAGCCCCTACACCTATGCCGTTTACTACAAAAAGACCAGTGATACTTCTTGGACAGCGGTTCAGAGCACCTATGCTTCCACCATCTCCAAGAAAGTGACCCCGAAAGCAGCAACCACCTATACTGTGCGTGTAAAGGTAAAGGATGCAAAGGGTACCATCGCTAACAAGGATTTCAAGGTGACGGTAGGCAAAGCACTTTCAGCAACTGCTAAGGCAAGCGCAACTTCTGTCAGCAAGGGTTCTTCCGTAACCATTACAGGTGTAGGTTCGGGTGGTACAGGCGGCTACACATATGAGATCAGCTACCTCAAGTTCGGCAGTTCTTCCTGGACAACCGCAAAGGCATACAGCACAACTGCTTCAAAGGCTATCACATTTTCAACCGCAGGTCAGTACAGTGTAAAGGTCAACGTTAAGGATTCATCGGGCACGGTAGCAACTGCTTATGTAGCCGTAACGGTTTCCTAATTTATTCAAAATCAGAAATTTGTGTTTCTGAGTAATCATCAATTCCGTTCAATGCAATTCTCTTTGTATTGGACGGAATTTTTTTATAAAAAATAAAAATTGTCAAACGTCACTTATTTTTGAATACCAAAATAGGAAAAATAACGAAAATCGTAAAATATAATGATAAATATTACCAATTAAAGGCAGATGAATTGGTTTTTATGAACAAATTCACCTCCCAATCAACCGAGAAAATCGGCTGTAGTGAACTAAAAAAATAAAAAGTGAACTTGAAAACTCTTTACAGAATTGTAAAATTAATGATAGAATAAATTCAACAGTTACGAAAATTTAATCAATAGGAGTGTGATTATCAGTGAACAACAAAACACAGGAAAACGGTTATGATTTGCGCACAAGGACGGCAAGCGTATTTCTTTCTGCGGCGCTTCTTGCAACAACGGTAACGGGACTCGGTGCCGTTTTGTCCGCTGCACCCGTCAATGCGGCGGAAAACAGCAGCTACGGATTGATGGATACTTGTCAGGAGGGTGTTATTCTTCATTGTTTTAACTGGAAATATACCGACATTATAGAGGAACTCCCGAATATTGCAAAGGCAGGTTTTACATCTGTGCAGACGTCACCTGCACAAACAGGTGTCGGTGATGGGGATGCTTGGTATTGGCTGTACCAGCCGGTGAGCTTTGCCGTAACCGAAAATCGTATCGGTACGAAAGAGGAACTTCGGCAGCTTTGTGAAGAAGCCGATAAGTACGGAATTAAGGTCATTGTCGATGTTGTAGCAAATCATCTTGCGGAAGATCATCAGCAGTATGATTTCGGAAGCACCAGCGACCTTACCTATTGGCACGACCATCAGTACAGTTATGCCAATAAAAATGTAGATGGGACCAGTCGTTATCAGATTACCCATTGTGATATAGGTATGCCCGACCTGAACACCGAAAACGAATATGTGCAAAGTGTCGTAAAAAATTATCTTCTTGAACTGAAAAATCTTGGTGTTGACGGTATTCGTTTTGACGCGATCAAGCATATCGGACTTCCAAGTGAGGGGGATTCTTTTTTAGATAATACGTTGGTTGACGGTCTTTATTACTACGGTGAAATTTTGGGTGCTCCCGACAGCAGAGGTTCCAGTGCCACTAATAAGCTGATGAAGGAATATACCGATTATATGAGTATTACCGATGATGTCTATGGTAAAAGACTTCGTGACGCGTTTAATAACGGAACAGTGGAATCTTCATACGGCTATTGGTGTACATCACAAAAAGGTTCCATTGATAATGATAAACTGGTGTATTGGG
>CADCRH010000117.1 GCA_902803805.1 uncultured Ruminococcus sp. | reverse complement strand
CGAACGATGATTTTCCGAAAGATATTTTTGAGGGTAATAACTTTCATAAAACAGTATAGTCCATTTGAGATCATCTTTTTAGCGAATATTGTCGATCGGTCAAAATTTTTTTGAATTTTGAATATCATACAAAAAATTGAAGATAATAGTTTTGTAAATCTAAAATTTAAGGAGAGTTTAACTATGAAAAGATTTGCAGCGGCTGTATGCCTTATCACATTGATTTGCAGTTGTCTGGCAGCGTGCAAAACAAATACGGGCAATAACCCCGAAAATTCCAATGCTGTCGTTAATTCAAGAACCGAAACCACCGTCAACAGAACAACAAGACAGCCTAACAACGGCGAAGTGACTGACGGAAACGGTATTATCGGTGACGCAGATGATGTTGTTATCGAAAATGACAATAATCGTGTTAATGACAACAACTACAATAACGACAACAGAGATGACAACGGCAACTGGATCTCCGATACAACTAGCAACGTCGGCAATGCCATCGACAACACTGTCAGCAGCGCAACCGATATTGTCGATAATACCGTCAGCAATGTCGGCAACGTTGTCAACAATACCGTTGACAATGCAACAGACATCGTTGATAACACGGTCAGCGACACCACAAACGCAAGATAATTAAGAATTCATAATTGCCCTGCGGGTCCTGTTCAGGTTTACAAGGAAACGGTATCTTTGAATGGGGTAAGGAAAATATTAAGAGATGGAATTTGATCAAATCCGACTAATGCTATTGGTTATCATAGATTAGTCGGATTTTTGATATTGTTTAATTTTTATCTTTAGGGGGATGATAAAAAATTGTGACAGCATTGACTCTTTTATCCTCTACGTTGGTAACGGTGATGGTAAGGTCTTTATAGGTAAATGCTGCGCCCTTTTTCGGTATATCACCGATTTGCTCGATCACCCAGCCGCCGACGGATTTACTGTCGGTGGTAATATATTTTGTATCTTCGTCGATCAGCTCCAGCATATCGCTGATGTTCATATCGCCGTTGATTTCGTATTTGTTTTCGCCAAGTTTTTTGAATTTGTTTTCCACTTCCTCGTCCTCGTCCCAAATATCGCCTACCAACTGTTCCAACAGATCTTCCATTGTCACGATACCGAGTGTTCCGCCGTAATCGTCGGTGACAACGGCAATATGAAGCCGTTTATATTTAAAGTCTGCGAGAAGCGAAGAAAGTTTTTTGGAGCGATAAATAAAATAGGCAGGCTGAATCAGTTCCCGGATGTCCGGACAAGGTTCGGCAAGCATTCTTTCAAGGTAATCCCTTGTATGCAGAACACCGATGACATTATCGATATTTTCTCTGAAAACAGGAATACGGGAATACCGCTCCTTTAAAATAATTTCTTTGATTTTATCGGGATTTTCATCTATATCTATCGCTACCATATCCACACGGGGCGTCAGAATATCATAGGCAGTTTTTTCGTCAAACTCAAGGGCGGACTGTACAAGTTCGCTTTCCTGTTCCTCAAGAACGCCTTCTTCCTCTATGCTCTCCACGATATATTTCAATTCGTCCTCCGTAACGGTAGGTTCTTTTTTGCCGCTGTTGCTTACCAATTTTTTTACAATATTACTGATTTGAAGCAAGAGATAAGTGATAGGTGTCAGTATCACCATCAGCGCAAGAAGAACATTAGCAGAGCGCATACACATCTGTTCACTGTTTTCTTTTGCGATATTTTTCGGCATTACCTCACCGAATATCAAAACCACCACTGTAAGAACGATCGTACTGACCAGTGTGCCTGTAGCGTCACCGAAAAACGACACGAAAAGAAGTGTTCCGAGTGAGGAAGCCGCGATATTAACGATATTGTTCCCTACAAGGATCGTGGAAAGTGCTTTATCGTAATGCTCCGAAATATAATATGCTTTTTTTGCTTTTTTATTTCCGTTGTCGGCATAGTTTTTCAGTCTTACTTTACTGACCGAAGAATATGCTGTTTCGGTTGAGGAAAAAAAAGAGGAACACATTACCAGCAAAATGATGACCGCTCCCATAAGCCAAGGATTCAAAAATTACCACTCCAGTATTTTAAATTTCAAATACTTATATTATAGGTTCATAGACGCACTTTTTAATTCTTATAAGGAACTAAAAGGGAATTCATCAGGATTTTCACTGCGTACTCGATGAATTTTGAATCAGTTGACGAAAAGAAACTTCAAAGTTTTGATTTTGTTTGGCATTTCGTTTTGAGGGGCCTTTCTGTCTGCCGCCCGCCATTCGGATTTTTTGGGCTGTATAACGTGCATTCAGAAGGGAAGTGATATTGTCATCGTTATATATCATTCCGTTTTGGTTGATAGGAACCATTTCTTTGGCAAGACACATTGCGGCAAGCCCGTAATCCTGTGTGATAACGACATCTCCCTTTTGTGCGGTGTTCACGATAGCAAAATCAACACTGTCGGCTCCCTTGGAAACGGTGATGATCTGCGCATCGTTACTGTCAAAAATATGTGATGTATCGCACACGATAATACAAGGGATATGGTTTTCTTTGCAGATTTTAACAGCCGATTTGACAACAGGGCAGCCGTCTGCGTCTATAAAAACTTTCATTTTATCCTCCGTTTCAAAAAAGAAAGCAAGCGACAGTTTTGACTGCCGCTTGCGTATTGTCAGCTTGTCACCTTTACTGTTACATAGTCTGATGAAACATTGCCTGCCGAATCTTTAACGTTCACTCGAATGTTAAAGGTGCCCGTTGACGGGAGTGTAAATGTTTTACTTGCGGTTGTGCTGTATGCTTTTACCGTTGTCCAAGTGGAAGCTGTCGATTTCATATAGCTGATCTCATAGGTATAGCCGCCTGTACCGCCTGAAGCCGAACCTGTTACCTTGATCGCAGTGCCGTTTTTAACAGAATAGGCACTGGAATCTGCATTAGCGATCAGTTCGGTGGCAACCGTAACGGTAAAGTCTTTATCCTTAATTGTTCCGGCGGAATCCTTTACCTTTACTCGTACTGTATAAGTTGTTGCTGCAAGAGGTGTAACAGATTTTGTGATACTTGACGCATAGTCCTGTACTTTTGTCCAGGAGGTCTGACTGGTGCGTTTGTAATAAACGGCATAGGTATAAGGACTGGTGCCGCCTGTTGCTGCGCCCTTTAATGCTACACTGTTGCCGAGAGAAATGGATGTCGCGGAAATTGTGGAATTATTAGTAAGAATGGTCGGGGTATTGGTTACCTTTACGGTAAAATCTTTATTGGCAATGGTTCCGCTAGAATCCTTTGCCTTGACTCTGACGGTATAAGTGGTGGCATTCAAAGGTGTAACTGATTTTGTGATACTGGAAGCATAAGTCTGTACCATTGTCCACGTGGAAGAAGAAGTCTTTTTGTAGTAAACAGCATAGGTATAAGAACCGGTACCACCTGTCGCTGCGCCTTTTAGGGTTACGCTGCTGCCGAGAGAAATAGATGTTGCGGAAATCGTGGAATTATTGGTAAGTGCTTTTGTTACCTTGACGGTGAAATCCTTATTTTTGATCGTTCCGTTGGAATCCTTTGCCTTAACTCGTACTGTATAGGTCGTTGCTGCTTTGGGCGTAACAGTTTTGGTGATACTGGAAGCATAATCCTGTACCTTTGTCCAATTCGTCTGGCTGGTCTGCTTGTAGTAAACAGCATAGGTATAAGGACTGGTGCCGCCTGTTGCTGCACCTTTCAGGGTCAGGCTGCTGCCGAGAGCAATGGATGTTGCGGAAATCGTGGAATTGTTTGTCAGCTCTGTAGATTCTTTTTTGACGGTGACTTTGAAATCTTTATTTTTGATTTGTCCGCTTGAATCCTTTGCCTTCACTCGTACTGTATAGGTCGTTGCTGCTTTGGGCGTAATGCTCTTTGTAATGCTTGAAGCGTAATCCTGTACCTTTGTCCAAGTTGTCTGACTTGTCTGTTTGTAATAAACGGCATAGGTATAAGGATCAACACCATCAGATGCTGCGCCTTTCAGTGTGAGGCTGCTGCCGAGAGTAATCGTTGTGGCGGAAATTGTTGAATTATTGATCAGCGGATATACCGGGATCGGAATATCGGACTGATAGACATAAGTAACGGTGGTGGTACCTTCGGCATATTTGCCGGAAGCATTGGAAGGCGTTGTGGAAAGTATATAACCATCAAAAGTTTTTGCCGAGGTGGTATAGGAGTTGGTACCGTCCGCCATTCCTTTGAGCGTTTCTGTTGCCAATGTTTTGCCGTTCTCATCGGTATATTTGACAACGACTTTGCCTGTCGGGTAAACCTTACCGCTCTTGATCCAAACTTCGCCGCTGACTGTGTAGCCGGATGTTCCTACGCCTGTCGGATCCTGAGAACCGTTGTTATTATTGTTGGCAATAAACAATGCGCTTTCAACATCATCTATGGTGCCGCTGTACCAGTTGTTGCCGTCACTGGTCATCAATGTTCCCGGCCAAGCACCTGCATACAGTTTCGCTGTGGTGCCGCTTCCGCTGTAAACGTACATTGCTACCTGTGACCAACTGTTGGTATTATAGTAGTGAATCGTCAATCCGGTTGTTTCTACGGGATTGTACTGAAATGTTACTGTAGTGGTACCGCTTACGAATTTCCCGCTGGCGTTTGATGTAAGAGAAGTATCACATTCATAACCCTTGACGGTTTTCGGTGAATAGGAATACGAATTGCCGATAAGACCTGTATAGGTATCACTGTCAGCGATTGATGAGCCGCTTGAAGCGTCAACATAGTTGACAACAACCGTACCGTATTTGGTAGTGTCTATGTCATAGTAGTAATTAACGGCTGTGCCCTCTTTCGAGAAAGTACCGCTTGTGACGCCTGTAGTTGATGTGAGTGTATAACCGTTGTTGAGCAGAGAAGAAAGTGGTGATGTGGTATAGGAAGCACCTTCATTGCCTTTCAGGGTTTCTGTCTGATAAGTTTTACCGGTTGATTTGATGATATGGTTAACGGTTACGGTACATTTCTTGGAAATGTCTGTGTTATCAAAGCTTGTTTTGTCGATAAGAACAACAGTTGAACGTGCCGGAACGGTTACAGTGCTGCCTGTGGTGCCAAGTGACACCGTTCCTGCGTTGGTACCGTCAGCAACAATGACCCATTGTGACGGGAGTGTAACACCGTCATAGGTCATCAGTGTCACTGTTTTGGAGGAACTGTTTGCATTGTGTATGACAGCCGCGAAATTCCAACCGTCGCTTGAAAGCTTATTATACATTGTAAATGCAACAACGTTGGCAGGGCAATTGGTACCCCAAGAGAAATAGATCGTATCATTGCTGGTGTTGGTCGGATCTCTGAACGGTGCGTATGCTTTTCTGATCTCGATAAGACCCTTATAATAAGAGGCGATATCGGAATAGGTGATCGTATTCTGCCATTTCAGCTGATTGACAAAGGTTGACGACTTGTAGCTGTTTTCATCGCCGTATTTTGTTCTTGCGAATTCTTCGCCTGCCTGGAAGAATGACATACCCTGAGAGGTAAGAATAATACCGCCTGCCATTTTGTTCATTGCCACAAGGTCATCATAGCGGCTGCCGTAGCCGGAGCCGCCCTTTACGGACTTCACCAATTTATCGTAAAGTGTATAGTTATCGTGTGCGGAGGTATAGGTTACTGTCTGTGACGGCTGTTTTGACCATTTACCTGTACCCGCCATTGTGGTGGAGTTTGCCTGAATACCGCCTTTCAGTGCTGTTTCATAGCCTGCTCCCTGAATAAAGCCGCAGTCCGCTGCATTAAAGCAGCTTCCCTTTATGGCATCTCTTACTTTATCGTTGAATGCTGCGATCTCCTCGGAAACAAGATACATATTTGACTGAACTGCTGTAGATTTCGGACAAGTCGTGGCGTCTGCCGTCCAAGGCTCGCCGTAAATAAGAATATCGGGGTCGATCTTATCAAGAGCCGCACGAATCTTATTCATTGTATCAACATCGTGAATCCCCATCAGGTCGAAGCGGAAACCGTCAAGATGATATTCGGTTGCCCAATATACAACGGAATCGATCATATATTTTTGATACATTGCACGGTCACTGGCGGTTTCGTTGCCGCAGCCGGAAGCATTGGACAAGCCGCCTGTTTCTGACTGGCGGTAATAGTAGCCCGGAACGGTATAATCGAACCAGTCGTTCTCTTGTGTGGTGCCTGCGTATGTATGGTTATATACAACGTCCATTACAACGCCAATATTTTTTTTATGGAGCGACTGAACCATTTGTTTGAATTCCTTGACTCTTACCTCACCGTGATACGGGTCGGTGGAATATGAACCTTCGGGAGTATTATAGTTCATCGGGTCATAGCCCCAGTTAAACTGGTCGGTATCCAATTTTGTTTCGTCAACGCTGCCATAGTCATATACAGGAAGAAGATGTACGTGTGTGATACCCAGATCTTCCAGATAGTCAACACCTGTCGGATGAACGCCGTCGCCGTTGACAGTGGTGCCTGTTTCGGTAAAGGCAAGGTATTTGCCTTTATTGGTCATACCTGAATCGGAGGATGATGAAAAATCTCTGACGTGTGCCTCCCAAATAACAGCGTCGGTTTGATTGATACATTCAACGCGCTTGTCGTTTTCCCAACCGTCGGGGTCGGTGCCGTCAAGATCGACTACCATACCTCTTTTACCGTTGACACCTGTGGAACGTGCATAAATATCAACGGTTTCGTTGGTTTTGCCGTTGACGGTTACCAGGTAGGTATAATAAGTATTGGCGAGGTCGCCCGAAATCGTGATCGACCAGATACCCTGTGACTGCTTGGTCATATCCTTTGTTTCTATCACGCCTGCTCCCGATTCGGAGTCACTGCCCGTTTTGTAACGCTTGATCTGAACTGCCGAAGCGGTGGGCGCCCAGACCTTAAAGGTAGTGGAGGACTTTGAATAGACCGCACCGAGATCCTCGCCGCTGTAGGCATACTGGTCGAGCGCGGACATTTCCGAATATGATACTGCATTTGCGTCAACTGTCGATACGACGGAAAATACCGATAACGACAGTAAAGCCGACATCAAAAGCGAGGTAGCCTTTTTGATGCCTGTTTTGAATTTGACCATAAATTCTCCTTCTTTCTGTTCAATTTTATGATACGTGCATACTACCGTCAAGTATAGTTTAATATACAATGTGTCTTTTTTATTTCTTCAGAACAATTATGGAAATTTAATAGTTCATAAATTTTCTTCAACACATCTATGCACTATTTCTAAAAACAAGAAATCAGGAGTAAAATTTTGTCCTGTATAGAGATATTTTAGTTATCATTTTTGTTGTTCTCTGTTTTTGAAAAACCATTTATGATTGTTGTAAAGGAACATCAGAAGCGCCATTGAAATGATCACGGCATAACCGATAAAGCTATATAGATCGGGAAGCTCCCCCAAAAAGATCAAGCCGAGAAGCGTAGCAAAAATAATTTGTGAGTAATCATAAACAGAAATTTCGCGTGCCGGTGCGTTATAATAAGCGGCGGTAATTGAGAACTGACCGCCTGCCGCCGAAAGTCCTGCGCCGATCAGCATCAAAAGCTGCCACAGCTCCATAGGGTGAAAATCAAATATGAGATAAGGCAGCATTGCAATACACGAAAAGGCAGAGAAGAAAAAGACGATCAACGAGCCGTTTTCCCCTTTTGTGCCAAGCACACGAACCATTGTATAGGCAAAACCTGCACTTAAACCGCCTAACAGTCCGACGATTGACGGGAACAGGTCAATATTTTGAAAAGACGGTTTGATAATAAACAGTGTTCCGATAAACGCGATAAAAACAGCTGCACCTTGCAGGAATGTCAGACGCTCTTTCAGAATCAAAAACGAAAATATGATCACGAAAAACGGCGACATTTTATTCAGTATGGAAGCGTCGGCAAGCGGTATATGGTCTATGGCATAGAAATTACACACGATTCCAAGCGTTCCGACTGCCGAGCGCAAAAGAAGAAATTTAAAATTCCCCTTTTTCCATTTGAAGCTTTGCCGATTTTTCAGCAAAACAAACAAGGCGAAAAACAATGCAACAAAATTTCTGAAAAAACATTTTTGAAATGATGGTATCTCTCCCGACAGCCTGACAAAAAGATTCATAAATGCAAAGCAAAATGCCGACAGAATGATGTAAATAATCGCTTTATATTTTTTATTCATTTTATCACCGAACTTACTTTATAAGATACACATTGCGTCGCCAAAACTGAAAAAGCGGTACTTTTCGGAAACGGCGGTCTGATAGGCATTCATCACGTTATCAAAGCCTGCAAACGCGGAAACAAGCATAATCAGCGTACTTTCCGGCAAATGAAAGTTGGTGATAAGTCCGTCGAGAACCTTAAACTCAAAGCCCGGATAGATAAATATATCCGTCCATCCCTCGCTTGCCTTGATACAACCCTCTTTTTGTGCAACGGATTCCAGGGTACGGCAACTGGTGGTTCCTACGGAAATGACACGTCCGCCGTTTTTCTTTGTTTCGTTGATCAGATCCGCTGTTTCCTGCGGAAGTTCGTAGTGTTCGGAATGCATATGGTGATCGGTAACATCATCGACCTTGACGGGACGGAATGTTCCAAGTCCGACGTGCAGTGTGACAAAACCGATTTTCACGCCCTTTTCCTCTGCTTTTTTCAAAAGCTCTTTGGTAAAATGCAAACCTGCTGTGGGAGCGGCGGCAGAACCGAGCTCGCGGCTGTAAACCGTCTGATAGCGTTCTTTGTCTTTCAGTTTTTCGTGTATATATGGCGGCAGCGGCATTTGACCGAGTTGGTCGAGGTTTTCATAAAAGCTGCCCGAACACTCAAAATCAATGATTCTGTTGCCGTCCTCCAGAACATCGGCAACGGTACAGGTCATCAGACCGTCACCAAAGACAAACCGTGTTCCGATTTTTGCCTTTTTGCCGGGCTTGGCAAGTGCCTCCCAACGTTTATTTTCGATATGGCGAAGAAGAAGAAATTCAACATTTGCTCCCGTTTCCTCCTTAACTCCGTAAATTCTGGCAGGCAGCACCCTTGAATCGTTCAGTATCAGGCAGTCGCCCTCTTTCAGAAAATCGAGTATATCATAAAAATGCTGATGCTGCAATTCCCCTGTTTTTTTATCCATCACCAGCATACGGGAGCTGTCACGAGGTTCCACAGGAGTCTGTGCGATCAGCTCCTCCGGCAAATCATAGTAAAAATCACTTGTTTTCATTTAAAGTTTCCTTTCATTTCCCTTACGGGCATAGTACAATACAATTATACTACTATCAAAGAAAAATTCAAGAAAAATACCCTCCGAGATTCGCAGAAATCGGAGGGTATTCAAAAAATCATATTGCAATTACAATTATAATGATACGTTTAGCCATAACCGTATCGCCTGTGGGGGCTTCCCCACTTAGAGAGCGTCAACGAGTTTCTGAACAGCTTCAAGTGCTTCATCGGGAAGCTTGTCATAGCCGCCTTTCTTCTCTGCAAAGCCCTTAATGGCATCTACACGGTTTTCCATAGCGCCTTTGAGTGCTGCTTTATATTCTGGGTCGTTCAGGTCGGGTGTGAAGCCTTCCCAGTTGAGGATCTCGATATCATCAAACGGTCCCCATTTCTCGAATTTCGCAGTACCTTCAACGATTGCTTCGAGAATTCCGAGTGTGTCCTCTTTCTGAACCTTCTTGCCCATAAAGTCGCCTGTATTAACAATGTAGCAAGCAACATTCTTTTCAGCAACCAACTTCTTGAACTTCTCGTAGTCATTAACCAGCGGATAGGTTCTGAACGGGTTAGCATAAGGAACAATGCGGAGTGCGTTCATATCTGTACCTGCCTTTACACGCTCGGCAGTTGATGTCTTTGTAGCAAGTGTAGCACCCATTACAGACGCAAGAGCCGCACCCTCCAGTTTCAGGCAGGGAGGAATTGTCGGGTCTTTCATAATCCAGATGATGGAGTTAACGGGTGAATCGATCTTGTCAACACGGTTCGGTGACCAGAGCTTTGACTTGATCGCACGGCCGTTGCCGTTTCTGATGTCCTCTGTTACGAGCTGAATTTTGCCCTCGCTGTCCTTTGTGCAGGAGCAGTTCTGAACGCTGAGAAGATACTTATTGTCGGGGCAGCCTGTCGGATAGTCGGCTGTCTTATCGAAATAGGACGGCTCCAATGCGATGGAGGCACAAGTGTCGGAGTTGATGATGAAAGCGTCATCGTGAAGAACAGTGATGTTCGGATACTTGCCGCCGTGCTTTGCGTGTGTCAGTGTTGACTTACCGGAACCGGAAAGACCGAATACGGAAGCAACGTACTTGCTGCCGTCAGCAAGTGTATATTCTTTCTGACCGCCGTGGCAGGAAGCATAGCCGTTACGGTTAGCGATTGCCCAAGCAATCGTAAGGGTACCTTTCTTGTGTTCACCGAAGTACTTCATACCGAGGATCGCTGCACAGTTCTGTTCTGTATCAAAGTAACAACAGGTAAGGTCATCACTCAGACAGCTGTAATCAACGTCAGGTGACGGTGTAGGTGTCCACTGCGGGTCGGAGAAGATATAAATATCGGGTTCGTTGCCGTTTCCTACGGGCTTGGAGCCTTCATACATCTTCGCATAGGTGTCATTGATGTACTGGAAGTTGAGAAGCCAGTTGTACATAATTACTTCGTCACCCTCGGGAATAAGAAGGTGAGCTTTTACCATAAATTCGGGATCAAGACCGATATAAGCTGTTGCGTGATACAGCTTTTTGAAACGTGTCTTATAGATAGCGTCCATAACAACCTTGTCAAGTTTTGTGTCATCAACGCCGGGTTCGCCTTTGATACGTCTTGCAGCAGCATATCTGCCTGTTACTGCGCCGTCGTTAAAGAGAAGAACCTTTGAATCTGCGGGAAGTCCTACTTCCTCGCTCTTGTAGATCGGCATATCGGTAACGATAGTACCCGAAGAATTCTTTGCAAGGTTATAAGCCTCGGCAAGAGAGTTGACCTCGACAACGTTGTTGCCATAGAAAGCTCCCTCAATGATGGAACGTGTTTTCGAGAAACCTACTTTTCCTTTTCCTATTTCTGATATAGGATAATACGCTTTAGTTGACATTCGTTTTTAGCCCCCTATATTTTTTTATGGAAAGCGAAACGGCGTTCGTTTTCCGAATATCTATATTTTACTTCTAACGGGATATTTTGTCAAGACAATTAAAGAAGATTAACGATACTTTTTGCATAAAAAATGCAATATTAATTTGTATCTTATTCAAAAATAAATTTTTCTGCGACATTTTAAGGCTTTTGTCGGAAAAATGGTTTTGATTTATGAATAATTTTATTTTTCATCTTTCAACTTGTCCAATTGTAAAAATAAAGATTTTTCTATCGAAAAAGGCACCGCCCGAAAATGCAGTGCCTTTTACTCCATATTTAAAAATAAAACTGCGGCAGTCCCGAATTTTTCATATAATAACCGTCGCTGCTCTCGGTTTCCACTTCAAGATCATCATTGATATTCAGATTATAAACCATCTGATAATTGATGATGGTACCGGATTTTGAGGTATAAAGAAGATCGACCGCACAGCGTCCCGGACGCAGTACTTCAAGGTAATAGGTCACGATTCCGTCGTCATTGGCGGTCGATGCGATCTCGACAACATTCGGGTCGCTGACCGAACAATGCCACGTACAGTCGGGAACCGTATTTTCAACCGTGATGGAGAAATTCTTTTTGATTTGTGTGATTTCCGGAATGGTATCGCTGAAATAATCGCCGCTTGAGGAATCCACTTCCAGATTCAGATTCCGGTCAACGGTCACATCATATTTTAAATGATAGGTTTTGCCGCTGTATGAATGATACGTCAGATTGATGGCCGCTGCTCCTGCACGAAGCGTTTTGATACGGTATTCCAGCATCACTGTGGCATTCAGAAAATCACATTCATCACTGACTGTCGGAGAGGACACGGACACAATACTGTCATCGGAAAGTTCACAGCTCCACAAATACGGTGCAGACACAGGTGCTTTGATGAAAAGTGTATATTCGGCAGGGGTTTTCTGCGGTGCAGTTACATTCAGCGTGAAGATCTTGTCAACAATTTTGGATTTTTGATCCTTTACCTTAATACATATCTCATAAACACCCGATTCGGACGGCATCCACGACATTGTGTCAACACTGCTGAATTTGGAAAGTGTCTGCCACGAATTGTCGCCTTCCTTTCTGGAAAAGAAAGCATACTGATATCCCGGCTCTCCCCCTTCGGCTCTTGCGGTCATCGAAACAGAATCATCGGTGTCGATATAGGCGGCACTGATGACAGAGTAATTTTCCAATTTTGGCTTTACCGTAACCGTGAAAAATTTTTTATATACGATTTTACTGGGAGAAAGAAGCTTGATACATACAGTATAAGTTCCGACAGACCGTGGTGTCCAGACACACGTTGTATCGGTACTGTAGGCTTTCAGAGTCGTCCACGAGGTATCTTCGTATTTAACAAGATAATGATACTGGCATTTTTTGGCGTCAAGCATTGCGCTTTTTCCTGTAATGGTCACGCTGTCTTCCAGATACACTTCCTCGCTGCTGACGGTGGATTTATTAAAAATTGACGAACTGATTTCTACAATAGGATTTGCTGTATTCGCTGCACCGGTGGTTGCCGCAGAGGTCGGCACGGCAGCAGTGAAAAGAAAGACACACGAAAGAATCACTGCGGTAAGACCGGAAAGGATCTTCTGTTTTTTTATCATAAATGAAGCCTCCTGTTTTGTTTTGCAATTTTTTCCATTTTCCTACAACTGTATTATTAACACAAATCAAAAATTCTGTCAACCGTAAAAAGAAAGATTGACAGAATTGTATCTTAAAAATACACTTATCGAATAATTTATTACAAAAGCAACAAAAGAGTTACAAGAAATTGTGATTTTCTATAATGCCAGTTTTTCCAATTTACCGAAATCAAGGATTTTGATACCGCCGCGAAAAAGTGCTACAATGCCCTCCGACGCAAAATATTTTAACATTCGCGTCACGGCTTCCCGTGCGGAGTTGATGTATCTGGCAAGCTGCTCGTGAGTGATATATACGGTCGTACTGTTCGTTTTGGAGGTTTCGTTCCAAAGAAAAACAGCGATCCGCTTATCAAGACTCATAAACATTGTTTGCTGCATTACCCACACAACGTCGGAAAAAAGTTTCACTGCTGTATCAAGGGCAAAATTTTCGGCATAGATATTTTCTTTTGCTGTTTCGGCATAGGCATTTCCGCATATGATCAGAATTTCGCTGTCTTCTTCCGCATCTATCACAACATCAAAGTTAATAGAGGGGATCACACAGGAAGCGGAAAGCATACATACTTCCTCTTTTTGAAAGCGATATAAAGTGACTTCTCTGCCGTTCTCGGACAGAAGATAGGCACGCAAGGAACCTTTCATCACAATGATTGCTCCCGTACAGCTTCCGTCACCCCCGTGAATATTAGCACCTTTTTTATATTTTCCGATGACCGAATTGATACAGAGTCTTTGCTGCTGCTCATCGGAAAGTTTCTCCCAAAACGGGAAATATTTTTCCAGTATTTTTGATTTATCATTCTGCATAGCCTATAACGATCCTTTTCCGTCAGAGGAGCCAATTGAATCAACACCCTTTATTTTCAAAAATATTATACAACAAACACATCTGTTTTTCAACAAAATTCCCCGAAACAATCGAATGTTTCGGGGGAGAAAAAACTATATGATATAATACCAGCTTTCGTCCTGTTCTAGCTCGGCACGCTGTACAGGTTTTGAAGGATTATAGTTATAGGAAAGTTCCTGATTTTTGATACTTACTTTTGCACCTTCGGGAATTGATGTGGTAATAAACGCATTACCGCCGACAACAACATCTTTTCCTACGACTGTATCACCGCCGAGAATCGACGCACCTGAATAGATAGTAACGTTATCGAGAATGGTCGGATGACGCTTCTTGTTCTTTAATGTCTGACCGCCGCGTGTTGACAAGGCGCCGAGCGTAACGCCCTGATAGATTTTTACATTATTGCCTATAACAGTAGTTTCGCCTATTACGATGCCGGTACCGTGGTCAATAAAAAAGTATTTGCCGATCTCCGCACCCGGATGAATGTCGATACCTGTGCAGCTGTGGGCGTGTTCGGTCATCATTCTCGGAATAATCGGCACTTTCAGCTTATAAAGCTCGTGCGCGATACGGTTGACGAGAATCGCGTACAAACCCGGATAAGAGAAAATGATTTCATCTATGTTATAAGCGGCGGGATCGCCGTTAAAAGCCGCCTGCACATCGGTATTGATGTATTCTCTGATACAGGGAAGCTGCTCCAGAAATTGAAAGGTCAGATTTTCGGATTTTTCAGCAAGCTGTTCGCCGGTGAGAAGCTGATTTTCTTCATCATATCTTAAAACGGAAAAAATCTGCTTGTTCAGGTTAAACACAACGTCCTCTATCAGCATTGAAATGTGATTTTTGACCGTATAAACCCTGTACGAATTGTTTTTGAAATATTCGGGGAATATGATTTTGCGGAGTTTATCAAGGATTTTAATGATTTTCTCTTTGTCGGGATATTGGAACGAAAGTTCCGTATCATCGTCAAAATCCTTTTTATAGTCGTCCGCAAGGAGATCTATGATATAATTGATTCGTCGTCCTATTTTTTGTTCCATATTGAACTACTCCATTTTAATCATATTTATTTTATAATAATATTATTATAAATATATAATATTTTTGAATGAAATGCAAGCGATTTTTATTTTCTGATTTTGTCAAATGCCTGTTTCAGGTCGTTAATCAAGTCCTGTGTGTCCTCTATGCCGAGCGCAAGACGGAAAAATCCGTTATGAAACTGTTCGGGATAAAGATACTGACGTTCATCGTCCTCACCGAGAAAGACGATCAGGCTTTCATCGTGACCGAGAGATACGGCACTTGTTATCAGCTTTAAGTGGCTTACAAATTGATTATGTGTGTCGTGGTCGGCTTTCAGACCAAAGGAAAGAACACCTCCAAAGCCGCTCATCTGCTTCTTGGCGATCTCGTGGTTCGGGCTGTCCTCAAGACCCGGATAGGCTACAAAGCTTACTTCCGGTTGTTCTTTGAGCCACTGTGCGATTTTAAGACCGTTTTCATTATGCTGTTTCATTCTCAGAGGAAGTGTTACCGCACCTCTGGCAATCAGCCAAGCATTAAACGGGCTGATCGTACCACCCAGGTTCACCTGCGACTGGGCGCGCACAATGTTAAGATATTCTTTTTTGCCTGTGATAGAGCCGCCCATCGCATCGCCGTGACCGTTGATGTATTTGGTAAGGCTTTCAATCGAAAAATCCGCTCCCAGCTCGATCGGACGCTGATTAAACGGTGAAGCAAAGGTATTGTCAACGGAAAGAAGTGCATTGTTTTTATGCGCGATTTCTGCAATCGCCGCAATGTCCGAAATGGAAAGTGTCGGATTACCGGGAGTTTCGATATGTATGAGTTTGGTATTCGGCTTGATTGCCGCTTCAACATTTTTAATATCAGAGGTATCCACAATTGTCGTTTCTATTCCGAATTTATTGTTAAAAAGCTCGTTCAGCAGTCTGTAGGAAGCGATATATGTCACGCTTGAAAAAACAACGTGGTCGCCTGTTTTCAGCAGCGCAAAAAACAATCCCGAAAGTGCTGCAACTCCCGACGCAAGAACAACGGCATCTTCGCCGCCTTCCAGAGAAGCAATCTTCTCCTCCAAATATCGCTGATTGGCGCCGCCGTTGCGTGTATAGAGATTGCCGCCTGTACTTGACCAGTTGACATCGGTGGGGTCGTAAGGCAGCTGATAGCTGTTGCCGAGCACGATCGGACGCTGAATGACGCCCGTTTCACTGTCGATTCCGTTTCCTGTATGGATTGCTCTTGTCAAAAAAGAGAGATTTTCCGTATTACTCATATTAACAACCTCCAAAATCAAATGAATTTTGAATTCCTGATTAATTCATATATTTTCTATATGTATTATATGTTTTATATAATGGTTTGTCAAGGGATATAAAAAATATTTTATTGCTGTCAAAGTTTACAATAATGCAGGAAAATCATAACGGCGCTCAAAATAGCAAGAACTGCTCCCGTCATTGGCTCATTCACGAAATTCCTTTTATATTTTTCATTATATCATTAACCATTTTAAATGTATATTTTTTCTTTTCATTGATGATATAAAAAGACACACTGCACGTTGGTACAATGTGTCTTTCATTTATCGTTACTCTGTTAAGAACAACCTATCAAAACTGTCCGGGTATCATTTTATGATTTGTGGCAGGTGTTCTGCATAGCGCAGCCTGCACAGCCGGCACAGTTTCCTCCGCAGGAGGATTTGCCCTTTTTCTTATCCTTTATCATTGAATAGATGATCAGTCCCACAATCACCGCCAACACTGACGCAACAATGATGGTAGAAAGATTTGCAGAAAGCCATTCAAACATAAAACATCCTCCTTTTGGAATTTTTAACGATCAAGCCTTTGCTTTTGATTTGCTTTTTAAACCCGAATAGCTGAGTGTATTGGATTCCTTGTAGGGCTTAAAGAGCATATAGCCGATAAAGCCGAGAACAGCAAGCGCAAAGATCAGACCGATAATATGAGCAACAGCATATTCGCCTGCAAGAGCACCCGTAAAGATGGAGCCGATCTGATAGATGATCAGCGAAACAGCATAGGCAAATGCACACTGATAGCCGATTGCGAACCAAGTCCATTTTGCACTGTTCATCTCACGTCTGATAGCGCCGATTGCTGCAAAGCAGGGAGCGCAGAGAAGATTGAAAGCAAGGAATGAGTAGCCTGCAAGCGGTGCAAGACCTTGGAAGTCAAGTACGCCGAATACGCCTACTACTTCTTCTTTTGCTACAAGTCCCATAATCGTTGCGATAGTTGCCTGCTCGTTGTTGAAACCGAGAGGTGCAAAGATCCACATTATTGCTCCGCCGATCTTACCGAGAATACTGTCCGGAAGGTCGAGGTCTGCATTAAAGCCGAATACACCGTCTGTCCAACCAAAGGTGGAACCTGCCCAAATCACGATGGAAGCAAGAAGAATAATAG
This sequence comes from uncultured Ruminococcus sp., assembly GCA_902803805.1. GTDB lineage: Bacteria > Bacillota > Clostridia > Oscillospirales > Acutalibacteraceae > UBA1213. The sequence continues at coordinate 2,557 of CADCRH010000117.1, read as the reverse complement.
TACCTGCTTTTTTGATGAAAGACCAGCCGCGCTCCCACATTGAACGGAGAACGTTGCCGACTGTCGGCAGATGGTAAGCAGGAAGTTCCATTACAAAAGGTGCCGGATCGCCTGCAAACATCTTTGTCTTTTTCAACATAATACCGGAAGTAACGATCGCAATCACACCGAGGAAGTAAGCACTTGTCATAATGAGCGGAGAACCGCCGAAGAGTGCTACCGAGATCATTGTGATGATTGGAAGTTTCGCACCGCAGGGAATAAAGGTTGTTGTCATAATCGTCATCTTGCGGTCACGGTCATTTTCAATGGTACGTGACGCCATAATACCAGGAACACCGCAGCCTGTGCCGATCAGCATAGGAATAAAGGACTTACCCGAAAGACCGAACTTTCTGAAAATTCTGTCCATAATGAAAGCAACACGCGCCATATAGCCGCAGCTTTCAAGAATTGCCAACATAATAAAGAGAAGAAGCATCTGCGGAACAAATCCGAGAACAGCGCCTACACCGGCAAGAATACCGTCAATGACAAGCGAGTGGAGCCACTCGGCACATCCTATATCTGTGAGCCAGTTATCCATCATCGCGCTCAGACCCGGAATCCATACACCGTAATCCTCATTTGCCGGAATATTATCTGCATCTTCGGCATCTTCACCGAATACATCATCAAACAGCGCTGCAAAAGGTTCCTCTTCTGCTTCAACAGCCTCTTCAAAATCTGCTGTTTCAATATTCTGAGCCTTCAGAGCGGTTACATATACAGCGGTTGACTCTGCTATATCTTCGTCAACGGCAACTGCATAAGCATCCATTGCTTCCTCAAAGCCGCCGAAATCTTCGTCCTCAATCGCGCCCTGGATGCCATCGGCACCTGTTACGTTTCTGTCAACTGCTGTATCAACAAGAGCAGTGAATTCTTTGTTATTCCAAAGGTGCTCCTGTGCATATTCCGACATAGCGTCATCATAATCATCTCTGCCTATGCCGAAAAGATACCAGCCGTCACCAAATACACCGTCATTTGCCCAGTCCGTCAACACCGTACCGAGTGAATCGCCCCAAGGCATCGGGATCGGCATTGATGCAATGGAATAAACAAGGAACATTATCACAATGAATATCGGAAGTGCCGCCCAGCGGTTGGTAACAACCTTATCGATCTTATCCGAAGTTGTCAGCTGGCCTGCCGATTTCTTCTTATATACGCCCTTGATCAGTTCTCCGATATAAACATAACGTTCATTCGTGATAATGCTTTCCGCGTCGTCATCAAGTTCTTTCTCGGCTGCGGCAATATCCTTTTCTATATGCTCAAGGGTTTCCTTGCTGATATTGAGCTGCTCGATAACCTTTTCATCACGCTCAAAAATCTTGATAGCATACCACCTCTGCTGTTCTTCGGGCAAATCGTGCAGTTCCGCTTCTTCGATATGTGCGATAGCATGTTCAACAGGACCCGAAAACGTATGTGCAGGAACGGTTTTTGTATTCTCGGCAGCTTTAATTGCCTCTTCTGCCGCTTCCATAATGCCCGTTCCTTTCAGAGCGGAAATTTCAACGATCGTACAGCCGAGCTTTTTGGAAAGCTCCTTGATGTTGATTTTGTCACCGTTTTTCTTGACAAGATCCATCATATTGACTGCGATCACAACGGGAATGCCCAGCTCTGTAAGCTGTGTTGTTAGATAAAGGTTACGTTCAAGGTTCGTACCGTCAACGATATTTAAAATAACGTCCGGTTTTTCATTGATCAGATAGTTTCTGGCAACTACCTCTTCGAGCGTATAAGGCGAAAGAGAATAGATACCCGGAAGGTCGGTAACGATAATATCGTTATGCTTTTTCAGCTTGCCTTCTTTCTTTTCTACCGTAACGCCCGGCCAGTTTCCCACGAACTGGTTTGAACCCGTCAATGCGTTAAACAAAGTTGTTTTACCGCAGTTAGGGTTACCTGCAAGAGCAATTCTCAAACTCATCTTTTTCTCTCCTTAAGCTATTTCTATCATTTCGGCATCTGCTTTTCTGAGCGAAAGCTCATAACCTCGAACGGTTACTTCGATAGGATCGCCTAAAGGAGCAACCTTACGAATATGTACCTCAACACCCTTTGTGATTCCCATATCCATAATTCTTCTTTTTATCGCGCCTTCGCCGTGAAGCTTTACAACCTTGACGGTTTCGCCGATTTTGACGTCTTTTAATGTTTTCACTGATTCTTCCTCCTGAATATATCATATTTTACAAGTCAAAAGACTTGTAAATCACACCATTATCTTCTGCGCCATTTCTTTGCTGATGGCTACTCTTGCTTCTTTCACGTTAACGATAACGTTTCCGTCGTTGACAGAAATGATTTTAACGCTGCCGCCGACAACGAAGCCTAAATTTTCAAGGTGTTTTTTTACCTCAGGATTGCCGCCGATACGTTTTATGATATTATCCTGTCCGGGATCTGCAAGCGTCAAGGGCAACATATTCATTACCTCCGTTCAGATTAGTTTTTATCGTACTTTTTTGAAAAGCGCAAAGTTAGATTAGTCTAACTTTTT
>CADCRH010000116.1 GCA_902803805.1 uncultured Ruminococcus sp. | reverse complement strand
TAAGGGAGTAACATTTGGTATCAAAGTTTCTCACTCACACAGACGCTCAAACAGAACATGGAAGCCAAACGTCGTTAAGGTTAAAGCGATTGTAAACGGCAGTCCAAAACGAGTTAATGTCTGCACCCGTTGCCTTCGTTCAGGTAAGGTAACAAGAGCCGTTTGATCATTACGGTTGAAATTACGCTGACATAAAGATAAATCGGCAGTGACGAAACAATTTCGTTGCTGCCGTTTTTGTTATCAATCAAATTTTTGGAAAGGATTTTTCTTATGTGTGCGGCTGAATATTTATATAATATTGTGCAAAGCGGATATTATGGTATCGGAGATTGGCAGGCGTGGGCGGATTCTGTGATTCTGAACAATGATACGGTAGATAGTTGGATTTATGATATTTCGCTTGCTAAAAGTGAGGACGAATTCAGAGCGGTAGTTAATGAACAAATGACAGTTGAATTTGAGATAAAAGACGGCAGGCTTTCTTATGATTCCAATATAATTGTAGGGTATTATTATTTAATGTATCGGGAAAACAGAATGACACGGTCGGATTTGATTGATATATTGAGTGATGAGGACAGTATCGCAAGCGATTCGGATATTTTTGATATAGATGTATCAAAAGTGAATCATAACGAACTTGATAGTTTACTAATGCCCTTTCTTAAAAAGGCATTGGAACAGAAACGATATTTGGAGTCTTACAAACTCTCTTTGAAGGGGTAGTGGCAAAATGAATATGAGAAAAGAATTGGAAAAATTCATTCAAAGCCGTCATATATTGGAAACAAGTCAAGAAATGTTCAAAATGAATTTTGATTCCTACAGGGAGGAAGAACAAGAAGAATTTGACAGGCATTTCGGGGTGTTCAGAGAGGAACTTTTGGAAGCATATATCCAATCGGTTCAATTTGTTTTGGGAAAATATCCGAAATGGTTCGCAGTATCCGGTTCACCTGACTGGGATGAAGAATATGTGGCAGTGGTCATCAAAATGGTTTACAACGAAAAAGAAATCGGGGATTATAAAATTTGTTTTGACAGGGACGGCGAAGTGATAGACGATTATTTTGTGATGTATTAAGGGTGATCAAGGGATATGAAAAAAGCAGCAGCGGATTTTTTCTCCGTTACTGCTTCTTTTATTAGCGGCAAAAATGATGGTTAGTTTTTGCTTTTGATGTATTCGTCAATTGCTTTTGCGGCAGCTTTTCCGGCGCCCATTGCAAGAATTACTGTTGCGGCACCCGTTACTGCGTCACCGCCGGCATAGACACCTTCACGGCTTGTCAGTCCGTTGTCACCATCTGTTACGATACAGCCGTGTCTGTTGGTTTCAAGACCCGGTGTTGTACTTCTGATCAGCGGGTTCGGACTAGTGCCGATCGACATAATCATTGTATCAACGTCAAGGACAAATTCGCTGTTTTCCTTTGCGATAGGACGGCGGCGTCCGCTCTCGTCAGGCTCGCCAAGTTCCATTTCAATGCACTTCATACCCTTTACTTCGCCGTTTTCGTCACCGAGAACCTCGATCGGGTTGGTGAGTGTCTTGAAGATAATGCCTTCTTCTTCTGCGTGCTCTACTTCTTCTTTACGTGCCGGAAGTTCTTCCATACCGCGGCGATAAACGATATAGACATTTTCCGCACCCATACGCTTTGCAGAACGAGCCGCATCCATTGCCACATTGCCGCCGCCCACAACAGCAACATTCTTGCTCTTCTTGATCGGTGTCTTGGAACCCTCTTTATAGGCTTTCATCAGGTTGATTCTTGTCAGATATTCGTTAGCGGAATAAACACCTTTCAGGCTTTCACCCGGAATATTCATAAAACGGGGAAGACCTGCGCCACTTCCGATATAAACTGCTTCGTTGCCCATTTCAAACAGTTCATCAACGGTAAGGACTTTGCCGATTACCATATTGGTTTCAATATCAACACCGATTGCTTTCAGGTTTTCGATTTCTTTTTGAACGATCGCTTTCGGCAGTCTGAATTCGGGAATACCGTAAACCAAAACACCGCCTGCAAGGTGCAGTGCTTCATATATTGTTACTTTATAGCCGAGTTTTGCAAGGTCGCCGGCTGCGGTAAGACCGCTCGGACCTGCGCCGATGATCGCAACTTTGTGACCGTTTGATTCGGGCGCTGTCGGTTTTTCTGTGCAATGTTCTCTGTGCCAGTCTGCAACAAATCTTTCAAGGCGTCCGATGCCGACACTTTCACCCTTAATGCCTCTGACGCACTTGCCCTCACATTGGTTTTCCTGTGGACATACACGACCGCATACTGCCGGAAGGGAACTTGACTGCGAAATGATCTCGTAAGCGCCTTCCATATCCTCGTTGGCAACCTTCTCGATAAATGCCGGAATGTCGATCTGAACGGGGCATGCGCTTCTGCACGGCTTATGTTTGCAGTTCAGGCAGCGTTTTGCTTCGTTGACAGCTGTTTCGTAGGAATAACCGAGTGCCACCTCGTCAAAATTATTTCTTCTTACTTCGGGATCCTGAACGGGCATAGGAGATTTTTTCGGATCCATATTTCTTTTGATAGCCATTTTTACTTTTCCTCCTGATTGAGTAAGTTACAAGATGCTTCGCGGGCGTGAGCCTCGAAATCTTTGTACATTGTACCTCTGTGCATTGCCTCGTCAAAATCAACGAGATGACCGTCAAAGTCCGGACCGTCAACACAGGCAAATTTTGTTTCGCCGCCTACAGTAAGACGGCAGCCGCCGCACATACCCGTTCCGTCGATCATAATCGGGTTCATACTTACTACTGTTTTTATATTGTATTTCTTTGTGAGAAGGCATACAAATTTCATCATCACAAGAGGACCTATCGCGATAACCTCATCATATTGATTTCCTTCGTTGATCAGTTCTTCCAGAGCGTTGGTAACAAGACCTTTGGTACCATAACTGCCATCGTCTGTCATTATGCGAAGCTCGGTACTTGCGGCTTTAAATTCATCCTCAAGAATAACAAGGTCTTTGTTGCGGAAACCGACTACACTATGAACCTCACAGCCCAGACGGGAAAGCTTCTTGGCGATGGGATAAGCGATGGCACAGCCGACACCGCCGCCGACAACAGCAACCTTTTTGAGTCCGTCGGTTTCGCTTGGCTGACCGAGAGGACCTACAAAATCCTGAAGCGATTCACCCTCTTTAAGTGTGTCAAGCTCCATTGTTGCGCCGCCGACAATCTGATATATGATTGTTACGGTACCCTTTTCACGGTCAAAGTCCGCAATCGTGAGGGGGACTCTTTCGCTGTCTTCTTTTGCTCTGAAAATAATGAACTGACCGGGTTCAGCCTTTTTGGCAATAAGGGGGGCTTCAATTTCCATCAGGGAAACCGTCGGGTTCAATGATTCTTTTCTGACTATCTTGTACATTTGATACAATCCTTTCTCTAAAAACATAGTCAAATGGAAGAGTAAAATTTATTGCCGCAATTCGGTAAAATAAACTTTCCCTATCATTATAACATAAATGTTTTGTTCATACAAGGATTTTATCTTATCATCATCGTATTTTTATTTCCGGAATATTGTCTTCCGTCTTTTCAAAATCCCATAAAAACGGCACAAAAATCTTATTATTGATGTTGGATGAAAAAAGTGGCAGTTAAAAATATTGTATGGCTGCCGACTCAAATAAAATTTATAAAATGTGATATAATGATGTTGACAAAAACAAAATCGGATATTATAATGTCATTAAAGATATGTTATTTGTACTGAAATTGTACAATCAAGTCATTTTAAGATTAAATGGTTCTCATTTGCATTTTTCTTGTTCAATACAAAATTTTGTTTTTATGTCAATATTTATTTTACAAAATACTTTTTGCCCCGATATATTTTTGTAAAATAATGAATTGATTGGTCATTTTTATGTTATTATCAGATGAAGATAAAATGAAAGGAATTGATCAAATATGCAGCACGAAGAATTGATGAGTTTAAAGGAAACGGGACAAAAAGGTGACTTTCTTCTTCCTTATGTGGTGTGCAAAACCATATTGCCGGATTTTTATACGACCTTTCCGATGCATTGGCATAATGAAATGGAAATTGTATATCTTGAGGACGGCGAGATCGAAGAATGTATCGACCTTGAACATTACCACATCAAAAAGGGTGATATTGTTTTGATCAATCCCTGTGTTCTGCATTCTTTCAGACAGCACGAAAATTCCCGTTCGGTATTCAGAACCATTTTGTTTGACTTTAATATGCTCACAAGCAATAATACCGATGCCTGCTCCATTAAATATTTTACCCCGTTTCTTGAGGGTCGGTATATTTCTCCTTTGATCATTTCTTCCGATACGGCACATTATGAAGAACTTGTCTCAGTGGTGAAAAAACTGATCGAGCTTTACGATAAAAAGCCGGAATTTTTTGAAATAAAGCTCCGTTCCGAGTTGTATCATCTTTTCTATATTCTTTTCAAATACTATTTTGACCTTGAATCGACCGAAACAGTGATCAAAGACAATACGACCCGAAATATCAAAACCATTCTTGACTATATCAGCGAAAACTATATGAATCCGATCACCATTGACGAACTTGCCGACAGTGTTAACCTCAGCAAGCATTACTTTATGCGTTTCTTCAAAAAATATATGGGGATGACCTGTATCGAATACATCAACGATTACCGCCTGAATATTGCCACCAATCTTTTGCTTACCACCAGTATGCAGATCACCGAAGTGTCCACCAGTATCGGCATTACCAACCTTTCCTATTTCAACCGGATCTTCAAAAAGAAATACCATATGACCCCAAAAGAATACCGTTACAACATCGACAACAGAAGATGACTTTTTAATTCATAATGCATAATTCATAATTCATAATTACCCTGCGGGGAGCGGGAAGCGATTCGGCTAACATTGATGATGGCAGTGGGGCGTTAAAGACAAAAAGAAAATCGACTAATGTATTTTGATATGTTAGTCGATTTTTTTAGGCAGACCTGCTGTATTCGATTTCATAAAATTAGCTTGAAAGATTGTGGGAAGTGTGATAATATAGATGGATAAAGTGTTATGACGGAAAGTGAGAGAGTATATGAATTTTAAAGTGATGAAGACTATCGTTTTAAAGTCCGTGATGTCGATGATGTTTTTGTTCGGAATCGCCGTTGTGGTATCGGTTTGTACAGGTACAGAGGTCAGCGCAGCAAAAATTATCGATAACGGTGATTATACCTATGAGGTGCTTGAGGACGGAAAGAGTGCCGCTATCAAAAATTATAAGGGAGAAAGTCTTTATGTTTCACTTCCTTCACGAGTGGAGGATTATACGGTAACAGAAGTGTCATCTTCTGCCTTTATGTCAAACCATACCATAAAGGAACTTGAAATTTGCGATACCATCAAAAAAATCGATTCCAATGCCTTTGCGGAATGTACCGCTTTGCAAAAGCTGCAAATTCCTGGCAATGTTGAGATCATAGGGGATTCCGCCTTTCAGAACTGTACGGAGCTTTCCTCGCTTACCATATACGATGGAACCAAAAGAATCGGACACTATGCTTTTGCAGGGTGTATCTCACTGGGGGAGTTAAAGCTTCCGAATCATCTGGAGGAGATCGGTGATTATGCGTTTTTTAACTGTTCGTCACTTGAAAATGTATCGATACCGAACGGGATAGAATCATTCGGCGGCTATGCTCTGGAGGGCACGAAGTGGATCAAAAATCAAAAATCTGAATTTGTTATTGTTGGTGATGGAATACTGATCAAATACAACAGTGACAAAAAATATATCAGTCTTTCGGACAAAGTGAAAACGATCGGAAAATATTCCTTTGCGGAAAATAAATCTGTCAATACGGTGCTGGTATCGCCCGAAACAAAAAAAATAGAAAGTTCTGCATTTGAAAACTGTACTGCGCTGGAGGTGGTAAGAATTCATCCCGATTCGGTGGAAGAAATCAACAGTCGGGCATTTTACGACTGCAAATCACTGAATAACATTACACTTCCGAATTCCATTGCAAAAATCGACAAGCACACTTTTGGCAACTGTGAAGGCTTGGAAATGATCACCATACCGTCTAATGTCATTACTGTTTCGGAGGGTGCATTTGAGGGCTGTATTCAGCTTGAAAACCTGACCATTATGGGAGGACTTCAGAATATCGAAACCGACGCTTTCAAGGACTGCAAAAATTTAAGAAGAATTATTTTTCCGACAACACTAAGAAAGATTCAGAAATCCGCATTCAGCAATTGTTCCAGTCTGACAAGAGTGGAATTCAACAGTGACATAATGCTGGAACCGTTGGCATTTACGGACTGTGTGAATATCAGTGAAGCCGTTTTCTATGTTAATATCAAGGAACTTCAGCCGAATGCCTTTGAAAATTCACCTATGCTGACATTGTACAGTGACAATAACTATTATTTACAGGAATATGCCGAAAAAAATAAAATTCAAAATGATCATATCAAGAATCTTGCGGAATATCAGGACAAAGGAAACATTCCTGTTGAGCCTCCAAAGGAAGTCAGCGGATTTTCGGGAACCTATACATTGATCGTGGTGATGATTATTATTGTGGATATTGCGCTTGTGGTACTTTTCAGCTTTTATATCATCTTTGTCGTACCAAACGGACGGCACAGCAGACAAACGACCATTCGTGTTCCGAGAGGCGGCAAATATTCAAAGCGTCCCACGCCGAGAAATCAAAATAGATCTTCACGCACACCGCCGCGGACAAAATAGAACAGAGCGTCAATATCGATTGGGAGAGCAGTAATGCTCTCCTTTTTTGTTGATCAAAAATGATGGATTTTTAATCTAAATGAACATAAAATATTGAAGTTATTGAATTGATTTGGTATAATAAGATATAAAATTTCTGTACGTGTGTACAGGGAAAGGTTGATAACCGTGAGCGATAAGAAAAAAGACGATGAAAAGTTGAAAAACAGCAAAAAATCCAAACAGTCATCAAAAGCAGTCTTAAAGCCGTCCAAGCTTTGTTCTCCGTCAAAATTTCCGTATCATAACCGTGAACTGAGCTGGCTGGATTTTAACAGCCGTGTTCTGGAAGAAGCCTTTGAAAAGGATAATCCTGTTCTGGAGCGTGTCAAGTTTCTTGCGATTACCGCATCAAATCTTGATGAGTTTTTTATGGTTCGTGTTGCAGGAGTAATGGACAGAATGCACTCTTCAAAGCTGAACAAGCCCGACGAGTCCGGAATGACCGCAGCACAGCAGTTTGAAAAGCTGACCGAGAAAATCCACGAATTTGCCAAAAAACAGTATTCTTGTCTGCACCGTTCCATTATTCCCGCACTGAAAAAATACAAGATCAACTTTCTCAAAATCAAAGAGCTTAACAAAACACAAAAACAGCAGATAGACGAATATTTCGATAAACTGGTCTTTCCTGTTCTGACACCTCTTGCTGTTGATACGTCGCGGCCGTTTCCGCTTCTTGCCAACAAAAGTCTGAATATTGCTGTCAGACTTTCCAAGGAGGGAGAGGATATTTTCGCTGTTGTTCAGGTTCCCTCGATTCTGGAAAGATATTTTGAAGTCAAATGCGACAGCGGCAGAACGTTTGTAATGTTGGAAGATATTATTATCAGTAAGCTTTCCGAACTTTTCGAGCTTTATAAAATACAGGCGTGTTGTCCGTTCAGAATCACAAGGGATTCCGACCTTGATATTGACGAGGAAGCAGATGACCTTTTGGTTGAAATCGAACATTCTTTGAAAAAGCGTCAGCGCGGCGACCCTGTCCGTCTTGAAATAATGTCAAAGTGCGATGAAGCATTGAGGAACTTTTTGGTTGATACGCTTGATGTGAGCAGCAAGGAGATCTATGAGGTATCGGGACCGCTTGACCTGACATTTCTTTCTAAATTCGGCAATCTTGACGGTTTTGACGATCTTCGTTTTAAGCCGATAACGCCTGTCAGTCCTCCTGCGGACTTCTTCGGTTATGATGATATGTTCGAGGCAATACGCGAAAAGGACAGAATGGTTCATCACCCGTATGAAAGCTTTGATTCGGTGATCAAATTTATCAATCAGGCGGCAAAGGATGAAAATGTTCTTGCCATCAAACAGACACTTTACCGTGTCAGTGGTCATTCTCCGATCATTGCGGCACTCATCAAAGCTGCCGAAAACGGCAAACAGGTAACGGTGCTGGTGGAACTGAAAGCGCGTTTTGACGAAGAAAATAATATCGGTTGGGCAAAGAAACTCGAAAAGGCAGGCTGTCACGTGATCTACGGACTTGCCGGACTGAAAACACATTGTAAGATCGTGCTGGTGGTTCGCCGTGAGCAGGACGGGATCCGCCGTTATCTTCATATGGGCACAGGCAACTACAACGACAGTACCGCAAGATTTTATACAGATATAGGAATGTTCACTTGTGACGAACAATTCGGCGAGGACGCGTCCTCCTTGTTTAATGTCATAACAGGCTATTCAACACCGCCGGTTTATAATAAAATGAAGGTAGCGCCGACCGGACTCCGTTCGTTTTTTGAAGAAATGATATGCAATGAAGCGGAAAATGCCCGTGCAGGCTTGCCGTCGGGTATCGCTGCAAAGGTCAATTCGCTGGTTGACCCAAGAATTATCAAGCTGCTTTATGAGGCTTCACAGGCGGGTGTTAAAATAACATTGATCGTGCGCGGAATCTGCTGTCTTGTTCCGGGTATCAAGGGTATCAGCGAAAATATTGAGGTAAGAAGTATTGTCGGTCAGCTTTTGGAGCACAGCCGTATCTTCATCTTTGAAAACGGCGGCAGAAAGAAAATCTATATGGGTTCAGCCGATTGGATGCAGAGAAATCTGGATAAGCGTGTAGAATTGGTATTTCCGATAGAGGACACAGAGCTGACAGAGCGTTCGTTCGCAATTATAGACACAATGCTGCGTGACGTTCAAAATACACGGATACAGCAGCCCGATACGACTTATGAGCTGATCGACCGCCGCGGCAAGAAGCTGCATAATTGTCAGCGTGAGTTTGCCGACGCCGCGAAAAAAGCACTTTCTTCCAAGAAAAACATAGAAAAGGAAGAACGAAGGTTTATTCCGCTGACAGGGGAGAGCTTTAAGAAAAATAACACCGAAAATAAATCATAAAATTAACAAAATTTTCTTGTATATATTTGATTTTTGGTGTAAAATAATTATAACAAATTTTATCGCAAAGGAGTGCAATTTATGAAAAGAGTAGGAATACTGACCAGCGGCGGAGATTGTCAGGGATTGAATTCTGCCATCAGGAGCGTTGCAAAGGCACTGTACGAAAATTACGGCAATCAGGTTGAAATCTATGGTATCATTGACGGCTACCGCGGACTGATCAATGCGGAATACCGCCTTATGCAGCCGGAGGACTTTTCGGGAATCCTGACCAGAGGCGGAACGATTCTCGGTACCTCACGTCAGCCGTTCAAGCTGATGCGTGTCATTGATGAAGAAACCAGTGTGGATAAAGTAGCCGAAATGAAGAAGACCTACAAGAAGTTAAAACTGGATTGTCTTGTTGTGCTTGGCGGCAATGGAACGCACAAGACGGCAAATCTTCTTTCGGAGGAAGGACTGAATGTTGTCAGCATGCCGAAAACGATCGACAATGACATTTGGGGAACAGATGTAACTTTCGGATTCCAGAGTGCGGTTGACATTGCAACGAATGTTATTGACTGTATTCATACTACAGCAACATCACACGGACGTGTCTTTATTGTGGAGTGTATGGGACATAAAGCAGGCTGGCTGACACTTCACGCAGGAATCGCAGGCGGAGCAGATGTCATTCTCATACCTGAGATACCGTATCATATTGATAAGGTCATTGACTGTATCAAGACACGCACCAAGAATGGCAAGACATTTTCGATTCTTGCGGTTGCGGAGGGTGCGATTTCGGAGGATATAGCGAAGCTCCCAAAGAAAAAGAAAAAAGAAGCGATTGCGAATCTGATGTATCCGTCCATATCGTACAAGATCGCCCACGAGATAGAGGAAGCAACAGGACAGGAAACAAGAGTAACTGTTCCGGGACATTTCCAGAGAGGCGGCAGTCCTAATTCTTACGACAGATTTATCACAACACGTTTCGGAGCAGCCGCAGCACAATTGATCATCAAAGAGAAGTATGGCTATATGACAGGATTGGTTGACGGAAAAATCGTTCCTGTATCGCTCAAAGAAGTTGCCGGCAAGCTGAAAGGCGTACCCGTTGACAGCGAGATCATCAAATCCGCCAAACAAATCGGCATCAGCTTCGGCGACTAGCCGGCGAGCCGCCGGAGCCGATTCGCGTTTTCTGTTACGAAGAATCTGACGGAAAATTCAAATATCAAAAACAATGCTGAGTGTTTGTATCTCATTTGTTTGTGCAGACACT
>CADCRH010000115.1 GCA_902803805.1 uncultured Ruminococcus sp. | reverse complement strand
TATGTGAAATTCAAGACAGTTGAAAGCCGTGAATATATTATTGGTATCAGCACCGAGCGGAGCAAGTTGGAGAAAGATGACAAGATATAACAAAAACAGCCTTTTCGTCAGATTCAAAATGATTCCAATGTTGCGATGTTGTATGATTGCATACAACTTTGCATAATTTTCATTGATCATAACTTTTTGATTGTCTTTTATAATGTATAGAAGACATAACGACTGACGGATTCTTTCGTCAATTGTATCTTTACTCAACTTCCTTATATAGTAACTGTGTTTATTTACTTTCCCATCTTTCTATCAGTTCTTTGGCTTCCTGACACCATAACAAATAGGATTCATACGTTTTGATACCGAAGGTTACTGTCAAATAATAATATTTATGAGTATCCTCATCTAAACAATTGAAAAGATTATCTGCAAACAATCGTAAAATCTGTAATTCTGATTTTGTTTTTTCCTCAAATCTTTCAATATGTTTTCTTGTTTCCTCAAAGCCGTTTTCATTTCCGAAAAATAATTTTAAAAGTGTTTCATAACGGAGTTCATCCTTTTCGGCAGGATTTTTCAGCCACTCTCTAAGACAGGATGTACCTTTTTCTGTAATAGAATAGATGATCTTCTCCCGACCGTTGGAAATGGTATTTTCTTTGATAACCTGTCCGCTTTTTTCAAGCTCATTTAAAGTCGGATAGATACTGCCATAACTGCCTCCCCAGAAAAATCTCAGAGAGGTATTCAAACGCTTTTTGATCTCATATCCTGTCAATGGTTCGTGACTGAGCAATCCTAACAAAACATAATTCATCTTTTTTGCATTTGCCATTTTTCATTTACTCCTTTTCATTCCGTAAGACAATATCTTTTTAGGACAATTATCAATACAAGCACCGCATTGCATACACTCGGCAGAACGGATTTTTCCGATCTTGACCTGACCTGCCACATCAATACACATTGGACAAGCTTTGCTGCATTGATGACAAGACACACAATTCTCTTTTTGATTGACTTTAATATGTAATCCGGGAAGATGAAGAATATTTCTGATCTTCATTCCTAAAATCATAAACGGAGCCATCCAGCAAAAATAATGACAAAACACCCTTTTGCCGAACAATACGGACGGAATCAATATCAAGCATACAATTCCGTAATAAATGATATAGCTTTGAATAGATGAAACCGAAATACCGTTCTCGGTTTCATAGAAAAAATCAACGGCAATGATCTCGCCCGAATGAATATAACAAACTGTTACTGCAATGATCCAGATACCCCAAATCACATATTTGATGTTATTTTTCCAACCTTGTTTTGGTCGTTTGTCATTGATCATAAATGCACATTCCTGCAATCCCCCTGCCGGACAAAGATAAGAACAAAAAATACGACCGAACGGAACAGAGAGTATCAGCATTAATGCAAATACAATAAAACTGCCGTTAATGATTCCGTTTACCGCTCCGTTAATAATCAGTGCCGGGCTAAAATAATACAGCGTAACAGGAAACAACAGCAAGGATATGATCATCCATAATTTTCTGATATTTTGTCTTTTCATACTCGATCCACCTCAAATATATCAATCTGATATATGCATTATATATCAGATTGATATATTTGTCAATCATTATTTTTAAAATAATTTTTTGTATAATGCTTTGCAAAAAACACATAATAATATTGACTTCAATTTCAGGAGGTATATTTTATGACAAGCAAAGAATTATTGTATGTCGAGGACGCCCTTGGTCACGAGCAGTATATTCAGACACAATGCCGTGAAGCCGCAAGCCATATTCAGGATGGTGAACTTCGTGCGTTCGCTCAGGAGCTGGAACAGCTTCATAAGACCATATTCCAAAACTTTTATAACCTGCTTTAAGGAGGATCAATATGGACGACAGAAATTTAATGGAAAATATGCTCTTGGTAGAAAAAGGCTTGTGTGACCTTTTTATGCACGGTACACTGGAATCTTCAAGCACCAATGTACACCAGACATTTTCAGATTCTCTGAACACCGCTCTGCGTATTCAGGATCAGATCTATTGCAGAATGCAGCAGAAAGGTTGGTATTCGACCGACCAGGCAGACCAGAGCAAAATGAACTCCGTTAAAATGAAATTCGGCACTCAGTCATAACTTTCGGATTCTGAAAAATCTCCTTATGCATTAAACCGCATAAGGAGATTTTTTATGTTTCATTGATGATTTGTTTTAACATTTCAACGGCAGATTCTATGTCACTCATTGGTATGCCTGCAAAACCTAACCTTAAAGCATATTCGTTTTCGGTTTCCGTTTTGATGTGTGTTACTTTCAATCCTCGGCGGAAAGCCGCCGCTTCAATATCTTTTCCGTTATTTTCGAGAACTAATGTTGTTGAAAGTGAATTTTCGTGAAGCGTTATTTTGGCGGAACTGCCGAATGCTTTTTTTAAAGCTTCATTGAGAACGATACTTTTTTCCGCATACGTTTTTCTGAGTCTGCGAAGCTGTTTGTCCAGTCTGCCATCGTGTATATATCGTGCCAGTGCCAACTGTTCGATTTTCGACGCTGTTTGATTATAAAAGGAAGATTTCTTTTGATAGATCTCCGCAAGACACGGCGGAAGCACCATATAGCCGATACGTACAGACGGCAGTAAAAGCTTTGAAAACGAACCCATATAAACCACTCTGTCGCTGTCCATTCCCTGCAATGCAGGAATCGGGCGTGATGTAAAACGAAGTTCACCGTTATAATCGTCCTCTATAATAATGCCGCCGCACTGTTCCGCCCAGTAAAGAAGCTCATAACGCTTATTCATCTTCATAGGCTGACCCGTTATCAGATTTCCCGACGGATTGACAAACAATATCTTGATCTTCTGATTGTATAATTCATTAATATTGATCCCGTCCATATTCCCCGACACATATGCCGTATGAAATCCGCAGTCATCAAAGACTCTTTCCGCTTTTGAAAATCCTCCTTGTTCTATGGCGGTATTGGTTCCGTACTCTCTCATCAGTCCGCACAGAAGATACAAAAGCGGCTGCGTTCCTGCACCGATCACAATATTGTTTTCACTGCACGAAACGCCTCTGACTGTATAGCTGTAAAACGCAATTGCCCTGCGCAACTCCGCTTCCCCCTGCGGCTCACCATATGAAACAATGACACTCTGCTTTTTCAAAACATCCTTTATATAGGAACGCCAGAGCTTTATATCTGCCGTTTCGCTGTCGATACTGTCACTGCTCAGATTATAGATGATGTTATCGGCAGTTTTTCGGTTCAGCTTCGGCGGATTTTTGATGTTTTTATGCTTTGCGGCAACAATAATATCAAGGTGAACATAATATCCGCTCTGCGGTCTGCTGACAATATATCCTTCCACACAAAGCTGCTGATACGCTCCCTCCACCGTTGTCCTGCTAAGTCCCAGATCCTCGGAAAATCTTCTGATTGACGGCAGCTTTGTTCCCTGCGGAAGATTGCCGCTTTCAATAGCGCTGCTGATATTTTCATATAACTGCTGATACAGCGGAACCGTACTGCTGCGGTCAAGCGCAACGAAATCGTATGTCATAAAAATTTCACCCCGCATATAAAAACAAAGCACCGAAACGATCGGCCGTTTCGGTGCTTTTTGGTGCCGGTAACCGGACTTGAACCGGTACGGTATTTCTACCGAGGGATTTTAAGTCCCTTGCGTCTGCCTATTTCGCCATAC
>CADCRH010000114.1 GCA_902803805.1 uncultured Ruminococcus sp. | reverse complement strand
TTCAATTGTCTGTCAGCATAATCACTCACGGCTCCCCGCAGGGTAATTATGAATTATGCATTATGAATTATGAATTTATTATACCCTATTTTTTGGGCGGATTAGTTGGAATAGTTTGATTTTTTTTATGAAAAAGTTAGATTTTAATAATTGACTGACGGCTATTGTATGATATAATATTTATATGGTTTTTATCCAGATAAGTTCCAAAAAAGGAACAATTTAAAATGAAAGGACGAATTGTTGTATGAAGTTCAACGGACTGGACGAAAAACAGGTTGCCGAATCCCGTGAAAAATACGGCTCCAACCAAATTCCCGATTCTGAACCGACAACTTTCTGGGCGGAGTTCTTGGAAACTTTCAAAGACCCGATGATCAGAATTCTTTTGGTCATTGCCGCTATTATGATTGTGATGTTCGCATTCGGCTATGCGGAAATTTATGAACCGCTCGGAACGATCGTTGCGATTATTGTGGTAGCGATCGTATCGGCAAAAACAGGTGTTGCTTCCGACACAAAGTACAGAGAACTGAAAGACAGCACCAAAAAAGATCAATGTAAGGTTTACCGTAACGGTGAACTCCTTGTCATTGATGTTGATGATGTTGTTGTCGGTGACAAAGTGCTTTTGCAGTCGGGCGACAAGATCCCTGCCGACGGTATTTTAGTATCGGGCAATATGAGAGTTGACAACTCGGCTCTCAACGGTGAAGCAGAGGAATGTAAGAAAACGGAAGCTCCCGAAGATTTCGAGCTTGCCGAAAACATTACCGGCGACACCTTTGTTGACAAACACTCCTTATTCCGAGGTGCGGTCGTATTTGACGGCGAAGGTATTCTCGATGTAAGGCGTGTCGGTCTGAAAACAATGATGGGCAGAATGGCAGAAGAAATGCAGGGCGATGAACCCGATTCGCCGCTGAAAGTAAAGCTCGCAAAACTCGCAAAGCAGATCTCCACTTTTGGCTATATCGGTGCAATTGTTATCACAGTACTGTATATTCTGTACTTTATTTTCCTTGCACCTGTTGTTGTTAACGATGTTGTCAAAGGTTCGGGTCCTGCGGTATTCTTTGCACAGGATTTCCTCGGCTTTATGCTCCCGAAGTTCATTGAGGCGGTATCGCTGGCGGTTGTTATCATTGTCTGTGCGGTTCCGGAAGGTCTGCCGCTGATGATCTCTCTCGTTTTGATGCAGAACACAAGCAAAATGCTTGACCACAACGTTCTTGTCAGAAAGGCAGAGGGTATCGAAACAGCCGGTTCACTGAATATCCTTTTCAGTGATAAAACGGGTACCATCACTAAAGGTGTACTGGAAGTAATTGAATTCTTTACGGCTGACGGCAAAACAATTGCTTTTGACGACATTAAAAACCACAAAGAAGTCAAAACCAATCTTGACCTTGCCATCGGCAAGAATACACAGTCAACCTTTGATTCGTCACACGAAATTATCGGCGGTAATATTACCGACCGTGCCTTGATGAAGTTCATTGGTGAGGAAACTTTCAAAGAGTTGGAATCCAACAAATCCTATGTCATCACCGCAAGTCAGGGCTTTAACTCGACCAACAAGTTCAGTCAGGCAAGTGTTTCATCAACCGGCAAAACATTCTATAAGGGTGCTCCCGAAAGACTTCTTGCCAAGGCAAAGAAATATCTTGACGCTGACGGCAATCTCAAAGACATTGATATGGACGTTCTGAACGAGAAGATCGACGAACTTTCCGCAAAGGCAATGCGTGTACTTTCGTTTGGTTACTCCGAAAAGCCGCTGAAAGAAAACGAAATCAATGATGACCTTGTAATTATCGGTCTGGTTGGTATCCGTGACGATGTTCGCCCCGAAGCAAAACAGGCAATCAAGGAAGTACAGGAAGCAGGTATTCAGGTTGTTATGATCACGGGCGACCGTCTGGAAACAGCCGTTGCCATCGCAAAAGACGCCGGTCTTATCAAGAGCGACAGTGACCGTGTTCTGACTTCTGCTATGCTGAATGAATTCTCGGACGATGAACTGAAGAAGATTATCCCGAATATCCGTGTCATCGCAAGAGCGTTACCGACGGATAAATCCCGTATGGTAAGGCTTTGTCAGGAAATGAACCTCGTTGTCGGTATGACGGGTGACGGTGTTAACGACTCCCCTGCACTCAAGAAAGCCGATGTCGGCTTTGCAATGGGCAGCGGCACAGAAGCTGCAAAAGAAGCCGGAAAAATCGTTATTCTTGATGACAACTTCCGTTCCATCAAGGACGCGATTCTTTACGGACGTACCATTTACCACAACATTCTGAAATTCTGTACCTTCCAGTTAGTAATCAACGTTGCGGCGGTTGTTATCAGTGCATTGGCACCGTTCTTTGGTGTGGAAGAACCGCTGAAAGTTACCCACCTTCTCTTTGTTAACCTTGTAATGGACAGTCTGGGTGCGATAATGCTCGGTAATGAGCCGGCACTCGACAAGTATATGCACGAAAAGCCGCGCCGCCGTGATGAAAGCATTGTCAGCAAGAAAATGGCAGTTCAGATCGGTATAATGGGCTTATGGGTCGTTATCCTCAGTGCGGTTTACTATATGACCCCTGCTATCGCAAGTATTTTCGGTTCACAGGCTTCTACAGGATTCCGTTCCGCAGCAGTTCAAAATGACGAACATATGACGGGGTACTTTGTACTGTTTATTTTGGCGGCTCTGTTCAACGGCTTCAATGTCCGTGATGAGGGCTTTGGTATCTTCAAGCGCCTGAACGAAAACCCCGGATTTATCAAGGTATTCCTTTCCATCGTGCTGGTACAGGCACTGATCGTTAATGCAGGCTTGATTCCTTACTGCGGCTGGCTCGGCGAAATGTTCAGCTGTAAGCCGTTCCCTGCAGCAGGCTGGTGCCTTGTGATCCTGATGGCTGTCACAATGATTCCCGTTGACCTCATCAGAAAAGCAATCACAAAGGCTGTTTCGGGCAACAAAGAATCTGCGGCAGTTGCAGAGGAAGTTGAATAAATCTTCCATTCTATGAATTTTTAACATTTCAAACTTTTGGGCATACAGAAATTTTCTGTATGCCCATCGTTCGTTTTTAA
>CADCRH010000113.1 GCA_902803805.1 uncultured Ruminococcus sp. | reverse complement strand
TCTTTCAGATATATCTATATCCCTGTAGGGGATATAGATATATCTTGTTCTATTGTGGTCGGTCGGTTGGTTGTTGACTGAGCCGCTGTGTTGGTTGCTGTGTTGGTCGTTTAACGACCAACTATGTTAGTTGTATGAAACCGTCATATATCAATCAACACTTTTTTATCCTGCCCTTTATCTCCTGCCAAAAATAACCCTCTCACTAATCCCGACAAATCACCCAGAATTCGACCTCTGAAAGTCGAATCAGAAAAAATATTTTTAAAACAGGGAATTTTTTACCCTTAACATAACACAAAGCGAAGTGCCGAAAAAGCACTTCGCGGATAATTTCTTATAGCGCATAACCTCTTCCGCACCCCCGCAGGGCAATTATGAATTATGCATTATGAATTAATAAGGATTTATGGCTTCGGATTCGTTGTGGGGCGCTCTTTGGTTGGGGTAAAGAGAAAAGGCAATGTTGGTACTGTGGTCGGCAATTCTTTCAAGGTTGGTAAGAAGTTCCATAAACAAGGTGCTGACGGTCGCATTACAACTGCCTTTGCTCAGGCGCTCAATATGATTGGATTTATAGAGGTCGGTTTTATCGTCTATTTCTTGCTCAGTATTGCTGATAAGGTCAACCATTTTTTGGTTGTACTGTCTTGAACCGAACATCTCCATTGATTTGTCCATCACGGTATCAACCAGCTTTTTAAGGTCATTGATTTCTTTGATTGCGGTCGGGCTGAACGTTTCATTTTTGTTGATCGCCATTGCCGCAAGCTCACAGATATTTTCTGCGTGGTCGCCGATACGCTCCATATCGCTTACCACGTGATAGTATGAGCCTATTTTTACACGGTCGCTGTCCTCCAGGGAAAGTCCGTTGATTTTAACAAGGTAAGTGGTGATCGATTGGTTGAGGTAGTCAATAACTTCTTCGTTTTCCTCTACGGTTTCGATCAGCTTTTCATCTTTATTTAAGAGTGACTGCATCGAAAGCTCAAAATTGCGCTTGGAAAGGTTGCCCATACGCTCGATTTCCTTTGTTATCTGGTTCACGGCGATAGGCGGTGTTTTCAAAATACGCTCGTCAACGTATTTCAGGCGGCAAGCCTCTTTATCCGTTTCTTCCTCACCGGGAATAATAATGCAGGCGATTTTCGTAATTATATCACTGCACGGAAGCAGAACCAGTGTAGAAACAATACTGAAAATAATATGGACAAGTGAGATCTGCAAAGCGACATGCTCTCCTGCCGCCGACTGAACCCACGAAACAAACGGTGTGAACAGCGTAATGAGCGTAAACATTACCACACCGAAAAGGCTGAATATGACATAGGAAACAGATGTCCGTCTTGCGGCTTTTGACGCGCCGATAGATGAGATCACCGATGTCACGCAAGCACCGATATGAATACCGTAGATCATATAGACGGCATTTGGCAAAGCCAGCGCACCTGCCGCACCGAGTGCCTGCAAGACACCGACCGTTGCGGATGAGCTTTGAACAACAGCGGCAAAAATCATACCGAAAATAATACCGATGGCAGGATTGCCGACGGAAACGATAATCGACTGGAAAAAATCGGACTGTGCAAGCGGTTTGAGATTATCACTCATTGTTGTCATTCCGTAGAACAGAATACCGAAACCGGCAATGATCTGACCGAAATATTTGGTATTGTTCTTTTTGCTCAGAACGACCATAAACGCACCAATAAAAATCAGAATCGGCATATACTGCGCGATATTGATGGACAGAATCAGGCTGGTAACGGTAGTACCGATAGAAGCACCCATAATCACACCGATACCCTGACTCAGCGTCATCAAATTGGCATTCACAAAGCCGACAACCATTACGGAAACTGCCGTTGAGCTTTGTATGATTGCAGTTACCACAATGCCTACCAAGGCGCCTAAAAAACGGTTTGAGGTAAGCTTTTCGAGAATCACACGGAGCTTTGAACCTGCGGCAAGCTCCAAGCCGTCACCAAGGAGCTTCATTCCGTAAAGAAACAGCCCCAGACCTCCCATTGCAAGGATAATTTGCATCATTGTTTGTTGATCGAAGGTCATACATTTGTCCTCCACTTTTTTCTTTTTATTCTTTTATCTTTCCACACGACTAATTTAATGATATTACAATGTCCAACATTCAATATTCTCTGAAAGAAAAAAGAATATTTCTATTATTACAACAAAATAGAATTACATACAGAATTATTTTTATCCATAATGCGGATAGAGAAAGTGAACAGGAATTCTAATAAAATATCCGCCTGACACATTTTGGTATGTCAAGCGGAAGGAAAGAATAATGAATCGTCCTGATAATACTGACGGCTTCAGAACTTCTTACGGCTCCCCGCAGGGCTAATTATGAATGATGCATTATGAATTATGAATTAAATCTTTATTCACTTCGGAGGGCGGTAACGGGGTCTTTTTTGGCGGCGGCTTTTGAGGGGATAATGCCGCCGATAAAGGTAAGTGCAATACTTAAAAGAACCAGTATCACGCCGCTCATTGCCGGCAATGAGGCATTAACGGTATCAGTGCCGACTGCTGCGTGAATAATGGCATTGCCGGGGATCAGCAGCAGGAGCGTCACACCAATTCCTAACAGTCCGGCAAGAAGCCCGATGATAAACGTTTCAGCATTGAATACCTGTGAAATGTTGCGTTTGGAGGCGCCTATCGCTCTCAGTATGCCGATTTCCTTTGTTCTTTCGAGAACAGAAATATAGGTGATAATTCCTATCATAATAGAGGATACTACCAATGAAACGGCAACAAACGCGATCAGAACATAAGAGATCACATTGATGATGGTGGTAACAGAGGACATCAAAAGACCTACATAGTCGGTATAAGTGATATTGTCCTCCTCCTTTGCGTTTTCGTTATATTCTTGGATACAATCCGATATTGCGTCCTTTGCTTCAAAGCTGTCTGCATAAATATTGATGGACGAGGGCGCGTCAAGACTAATAACACCGAATTCCTTCATATTGTCGTCATAGGTTCCTGTAGAGATATATTTTTCGTACAGGGCAAGAAGTACTTGGTTATCGGCTTCTGCTACCAATTCATCCAGCATTGAAGCAAACTGTTCTTCTGTCATTTCCTGCGGCATTTGCGGATTTGCTGTCATATTGGGGTTCTGCGCAGACTGCTGTGGGGAAACTTCCATAGCGGAACTCTGTGCAGGCTGTTGTGTGGGGACTTCTGTAGTGGAACTCTGTACGGACTGCTGTGAGGAAACTTCTGTAGCAGAAGCTTGGGGTGTGTTATTTACTGTATTGGAATTCTGTGATGTTTCTGTATTCGGTGCGGTCACGGTTGAGGCAGTATTTTCGTTGGCACCGCTGGAGGTTGTCGGCATTGCGTTTGTCATTGACATCAGTTCTTGGGCAAGTGCCGCCTTTTCACTGATATTCAGCTCCCCGATATAGGTTTTTATATCGGCAATTTTATCTTTATCGTCACTCGGTGAGAATTTCATTCCGTTCAGCACGTTAATGTCTTTGCTTGCTTTCTGTGCCTTTACTATATCACTTTCGTCCGTTGTCTTGATGATATAGTCGGTCAGTGCTTTTGTATAGCCGACAGTACTTGAAATTCCGCTGTAAGAGGAATCCTCGTTCGGGCGAATAATACCGACAATATTCAGCTTCACTGCCGATTTCATCAGTTCTTCCATTTTCTCGGCATTGTCGGCGATACATTCATAATTGCCGTCGCTGTTCTTTTGGTAGGTATCGCAGGCAGGAATCATATACAGTTCCTGTTTGCATATATCGGCATAGTTCCAGTTATGTTCCGTGAATTCCACCTTTTCGCCGTCCTCCAGCTTTTTCCTTATTTCTTTATATTCGGAGGTCGGAAGAATACCGAGCTGATACAGTTTTTCGGTTGAAATTTCGTTATCCTCATTTAGAATGAGAACCACTTCATCATATTTTTCGGGAAGTTTTCCGTAGATCACTGTGTAATTATCGGTAATGGCACTGCTGAGTGACTTGCCGTCCGCTCCGGGCGTCAGTTCCTCAAAATTCGGGTTCGACTGATAGCCCGTCAGATAGCTTGCCATTGACATTCCTGCTCTGCCCGATGTTGCGAAACCGAAGCTCATCATCGAGGCACTTTCGTCAGACAGGGTACTGCCATCCGTATTGACAAAGGCATTTTCACTGTCGTGGGTATATACACCGAAACGTGTCTGATAGGAGTAAATAATTCCGTTTTCACCGACATAATCGTGAATGTTACTGTTCGGGTCATCCAGATATTTTTTGAATGCGGTAAGGTTATTATGAGTGATACTCGTTGTTACCTCCGCCTCCATTTCAAGAGCCGTACTGTTGGAATATACCTTATCAAGGTCGTGTTCCGTATTTTTTTCAAGAACTTCACTGTGAGCATTCATAATAGACGCATAGTCGATGGTGTCCGAATCGATCGTGATCGGATAAGAGGACATTGTATCTCTCTGAATATCGGTGATATAATTGTTGACGCCGTTTGACAGCGACAATATCAGTGATATGCCGATAATGCCGATGGAACCTGCAAAGGCAGTCAGAATGGTGCGTCCCTTTTTGGTGCGGAGGTTGTTGAAGCTCAATGAAAGAGCGGTCAGAAACGACATTGACGACCTGCCCATTTTTTGATGTTTCGGTTCTTCCAATTTGGATTCGTCAGGCTCAAACGGGTTGGTATCATCAAGAATTTTTCCGTCGCGGAGTCTTACAATACGGTTGGCATACTGTTCGGCAAGTTCGGGGTTATGTGTTACCATTACCACCAATCTGTCCTTTGCCACTTCTTTCAGCAGTTCCATTACCTGAATACCCGTTTCGGTATCAAGTGCGCCTGTCGGCTCGTCTGCAAGAAGAATATCGGGGTCATTCACCAATGCTCTCGCAATGGCAACTCTCTGCATCTGACCGCCCGACATCTGATTCGGCCGTTTATGAAGCTGATTGCCCAGTCCTACCTGTTCTAGCGCCTCCTTTGCCCTCTTTCGTCTTTCGGAGCGCGAAATTCCCGAAATCGTCAGTGCAAGCTCCACATTCGCCAGCACCGACTGATGAGGAATCAGATTATAGCTTTGGAACACGAAGCCGATGGTATGGTTCCTGTAAGCGTCCCAGTCACGGCTTTTATATTTTTTGGTGGATATACCGTTAATAATAAGGTCGCCACTGTCATAACGGTCAAGACCGCCGATCACGTTCAGAAGTGTTGTTTTACCCGAACCGCTGGGTCCGAGGATCGCGACAAATTCATTATCCCTCAAATTGAGTGACACGCCGTCAAGAGCTGTCTGAACCAAGTCGCCGGTCGTATATTTTTTAAATATATTTTTTACCTGAAGCATTCTCTATCTCCTTTTTATTGATATTTTGGTAAAAGTTACCTCCTTTTCGTATCACTATATTAACACAAGTATCGTCAAAAATAAAGATACGATCGTTAACATCAATGTCAAAAATCGATGACAGATTCGTTTTTCTGTTATCGTCTGACTTTATCTATCATATCACAGTCCGATATTCTTGTCAATCATATTTAATGATAAACATTAAAAATAATTCGTTTGACATTAAAAATATAGCAGGCTCTTGAATTGATCCAACACGATATTTTTTGTGAATTCCATTTATTGTTAATCTTCTGTGCAATTATTGACAAAGAAGATGTTTGATGATATGATAAAGGTTGTAATATTTGAATGAATATTCTGGAAATATTTGCAGAATGAATGATTTCGAGGTCAAAAATGAATGATACAAAAAAAAGACAACTCAATATTCCGTGGAAATTGATTTTTAATATAGCAGTCATCTCTCTGACACTGTTTTTGGTAGGCTTCTTTGTGTTTTCCGAGGGCGGCTTTATCGATCTGGTAAAAAGTATCAGCAGCGGTGATATGGATTTCAGCCCCGTATGGATCGTAATGGCTGTCTTTGTTCATTTTCTGAATATCGCACTGGACGCTACTATTATTCATTTGTTTATTCGTGAAAACACTCCCGGTGTAAAGCCGAAAGTTGCTTTCATCACTTCGATGGTAGGACAGTTTTTCTGTGCCGTTACCCCCAGTGCGACGGGCGGTCAGCCAATGCAGATATTAAGTATGTCCAGAATGGGTGTCAAACCCTCTAACGGAACATCCGCCCTGATTCAGAAATTTCTGGTATGGCAGTTTACTTTGACGATCTACTGTATCATCTCCGTTTCGTTCGGCTTTTCCTTTATTATGGACAAGCTCGATCCGACAATGTGGACGCTGACGATCATTGGATTTTCCGCACAAGTTGTGATGATCGTGGTATTAATGCTTGCGTCGTTCTGCAAAGGGCTGACGATCAAAGTAGTCGATTCGCTCTTCAAGCTTCTCGGCAAGCTTCATATCCTGAAAAATGTCGAAGAAAAAATTAACAATATTAATGACTCTCTTACCAACTTTCACGAAAACAATAAACAGTTGAACAACAACAAGCATCTTGTCATTAAGGTTTATGTGATCACGATTGTACAAATGACAGCTTATTTTCTGGTGCCGTTCTGTATTGCCAGAGCATTTAATATCAACTGCAATATCTTTGAAATGCTTTTTGCACAGTCCTATGTCAGTATGGTGTCCAGTCTGATGCCGCTTCCGGGCGGTTCGGGCGCGGCGGAATACAGTTTCAGTGTGTTCTTTGGCGCTTACTTTACGGCAGAAACAATGAAAACTGCCATTCTGCTTTGGAGAACCATCACCTACTACGGCACGATCGCCGTGACAATGCCTTTCGCACAGCTTCATAAAAAAGAACCTGCTTTGCCCGAAAATGCGGACACTGCTAATGATGTCAAAAACAAAGAATAACACAAGGACAGGTGAACTGCTTCACGCTGTCGGACTACCGAAAATTGGGGTGATTTTTTGAACACAAATCCAAGAATTTCGGTAATTGTACCGATGTACAATGTCGAAAAATATATCAGACGCTGTCTGTTGTCGATTCAAAAACAAACCTTTACCGATTTTGAAGTTCTCGTGATCAATGACGAATCACCCGACAACAGCGACAAAATAGCCGAAGAATTCCAAAACAACGATAAACGCTTTACACTTTACAACAAGAAAAACGGTGGTCTTGGTGACGCCAGAAACTACGGTCTGGAACGTGCCAAAGGTGAATACATTGTATTTATCGACAGTGACGATTATATTTCAAAAAAGTACCTGGAAGTGCTGTACAATGAATGTACACAAAACAATGCAGAGATTTCCTACTGCCGTTTTCAGTATTCCTACTTTAACAAAAGAATTCATATCCCGATGCCCATTGCTCCGAAAAAAGCCGTGATGTCAAGAGATAAAGCCCTTGATATGCTGATTCGTGATGTTATTATGCATAACTATGCGTGGAACAAAATGTATTTAAGGTCGCTGTTCACCGAGAATGACATTTCTTATCCAAGTATGTTTTTTGAGGATATTGCCACCAGCGGCAGGCTGATGTTTCACTCGGAAAAAGTTGCTGTTTCCAACAAATACCTTTACTACTACGTAAAACGCGGCGGCAGTATTATGGCAACAATGAATGCACGGAAAATCAACGACCTTGACCTTTCTATACTTATTATACGCAATTACATTCAATATCACGGACAGTATGAACAGTACAAAAAGGCGCTGACCGCACTGGCAAAGAAGATCTATATTGCCAATATTTATTCCGTACTCCGTATGCATATTCTTAACAACGATTTCGGCAATATGAAACGCAACTTTCAGATCAACAATGAATTGTACCACTATCTGACATCGGAGGACTATGAAGCATTTGATGGTATGCCCGAACTTCCGACAAAATTTATACAGCCGGGCAGAAGAAACCGACCGTGAGGTGATTTTGTGAGCAGGAATCCGAAAATATCGATCATTATACCGATGTACAATGTCGAAAAATATATCGGGCGCTGTCTGTTGTCCGTTCAGAATCAGACCTTTTCCGATTTTGAAGTTCTTGTCATTGATGACGAATCCGCCGACAGCAGTGCGGAAATTGTCGGGGAATTTCAAAAGAAAGACGAACGCATTACACTGTACATCAAGAAAAACGGCGGTCCCGGAAAAGCCAGAAACTACGGTATTGAACGTGCCAAAGGCGAATATATCGTATTTATCGACAGTGATGACACGATCGCTGACAATTATCTGGAAGTGCTGTATCACGAATGTGTCAACAACAAGGCAGAGATCGCGTGTTGTCGATTCTATGATTCCTACTGTCATTCCAAGCTGAAAATCCCTATGCCGTTTGCTCCGCGAAAGGGCGTTATGCCGAAAGAAAAGGCGTTGGATAAAATTATCCGTGACACGTTTATGCGCAACTATGTCTGGAATAAGATGTATCGGAGGTCGCTGTTTATCGATAATGATATTTTGTATCCCGATATGACCTTTTTTGAGGATATGGCGACCAACAGCCGATTGATCTTTCACTGTCAGAAAGTTGCCGTTTCTGCCAAATACCTTTATTACTACAAAAAACGCGGCGGCAGCATTATGACAAAATTAAATGCGGAAAAACTGAACGACTATGTTCTTGCGCTGCTGATTACACGCAATTATCTGCAATACCGCGGAGCATATGAACACTACCGCCGTGCGATTCATTCGTTTGCACGGAAAATATTCCTTTCCAACCTGTTTTCCATCATTAATATGCATTTGCCGGTAAAGGACTTTAACGGTATGAAGCGTAATTTCAGAATCAACAGAGAATTGTACCGTTATCTGATTTCCGACAGTTACGAAGCCTGCGAAGCGGTAATGCCTGAGCTTCCGGTCAGATTGCTGCCGCCTGTCAAAAAATAAAAGGATGGATTTGATTTACGGTATCGGATATGGTATAATGATAAATATATTTCTTCAAAGGAGCTGATTTTTATGCAAAACATTTGGCACGATATGGATTCCGCAAGGATAACCCCTGAGGATTTTATGGTTGTCATCGAGATTCCCAAGGGAAGCAAAGTAAAATATGAGCTTGACAAACAGAGTGGTCTGCTGAAACTTGACCGTATTCTGCACACCTCCACCCATTACCCTGCCAACTACGGCTTTATTCCCCGTACTTATGCAGACGACCTCGACCCTCTTGATGTTCTGGTGCTCTGCTCCGAGGTCATTGACCCGATGACCATTGTACAGTGTTACCCTATCGGTGTCATTACAATGCTTGACAACGGCAGAAACGATGAAAAAATCATCGCGATTCCCTTTAATGACCCCAGTTATAATTCCTACACGGAAATTGCTGAACTTCCGAAACACATTTTTGATGAAATGACGCATTTCTTCTCTGTTTATAAGGCGCTCGAAAACAAAGAGACCGTTGTTGACGAGGTAAAAGGAAAAACAGACGCTATTGAAATTATCAAATCGGCTATTAACAGCTACAAAGAAAAGTTCAGCTCTGTTTGATTGAAAGGAAATCGTTTTATTTATGGAAGATTCAAAGGAAAACGTGAAAGAGCAGGGCGGAAAAAAGCGAAAAGTCAAGGTCATCAACGACCCGTACAAGAAAAAACCGCTTCGTACACCGACGCAGATTTTAAGGCTTGCGGTGGTATGGTCGTTTATCATCTGTATTTTTTTGCTGACATTTCCGTTTTTAAGCGGAACCGTTTATATGACGGATAATCTCGGTACAACGCTTGACCGTTCGGAAGCACACCTGACACTTGCTTCTCAGGAGGAAATTGATGACGCGGCGGAGCAGTTGAAAGCGGCTTTATCCGGTCTGAAAAAGCGGGATGACACAGCAGAGGAACAGTCGTCTTATCAAATCAAATCTCTTGCAACGGCAAACTACAACTGGAGATACCACGTTGCGGACGAAGGACTGGAGTATAAAGAGCTGAGAGAGCTGATCCAGAAAGCAATGGACACCGACCTCACCAAATACACGGAAGAAACGGTCAAAACATTGAATACCGCCACTCTCAACGCACAAAAAACGCTTTGTGCAACGGTTCAAATTTCACAGACTGCCATTCAGATGATGTTGGGCGGTTCTATCAGTGAAGCTTACGGACACAAGACGGGAACAATGGGAATCACTCAGTCACTCTTTGCGTTCACACTCGGCATAGTGCCGATCGTCGGCTTTTTCGCTGCAAGTTTTGACAAGCACAGAAACATCAAACATATCATCTGTCTGGTTGCTGCGATTCTCTGTTTATCCGATATTATATTGATGATCTATCCTTATGTCGGAATCGGTGCGGTATTGTCCATCATAATGTACTTTATCATCTGTATTCTCAATATTGTTGGCATTTATGCAAAGCAGCAGGAGGATTATATCATCAAACACCCTGAGCTGGAAGCCGAATTCACACAAAAACATCCGCATTTTGTCAAGGCACTGATCAACGAAAAAACTTTCGGCAAAGAAGCAAAAGCGCCCTCTCCGAAAGCCCGTGAATATGCCGCCGCGAAAAATGCCAAAAGAAAAAACAAAAGACGCAAGTAAATTGCGGACAGGCAGCCAGGGGCTTTCTGCCCCTTAACACCCCGACAAGCTTTTGGAAAAGCTTGACCAAAACTTTTGATTGGGATAGCAAAAAACCTAAAGAAATAAAAGTTCAGTCACCTTTTGACAGTGACTGAACTTTTTTATTGTTCCAATATATTTTTAGCGGCTTGCACCTGCTCCTCGGTCGGAGTCGGTACTCCGTCAAGCGGATAGGTGATACCAAGTGCTTCCCATTTCGATACGCCGAGCGTATGATAAGGAAGAACCTCCACTCTGTCAACGGTTTTCAGGCTGTCGATGAATTGACGCATTTTTTTCAGGTCGTTTTCATCGTCCGTGACACTGGGAACAAGAACGTGACGTATCCACATCCGCTTCCCGTTATCCGAGAGCCATTGAGCCATTTGAAGAATATTGGCATTATCGAAGCCCGTCAATTGTTTATGTCCCTCCGGATCCATCATTTTCAGATCGAGTATAAACAAGTCCGTGACCTCTGCCAGCGCCTTGAACGCTTCGAAATCGTCACCCTCCACAGTAAAGGGCTGTCCTGCCGTATCGACAGCAGTATGGATCCCCTCTTTTTTGGCAAGCGTGAAAAGCTGCGTGATAAATTCGGTCTGCAATAACGGTTCGCCGCCGCTGACGGTAATGCCGCCGTTATTTTTCCAATAGCGTTTGTAGCGCTTGATATGATTATACAAATCGGCTGCCGTCCATTCATCGCCTTTCTGCTTCCACGTATCGGGATTATGGCAGAACTTACAACGGAGCTTGCAGCCGCCGAGGAACACCACAAAGCGCACCCCGGGGCCGTCAACAAGTCCGAATGTTTCAAGCGAATGAACATAGCCTTTTATATCGTTGTCCATTATTTATTTAAAGTACAGCGTGGCAAGTACGTGAAATAACGTCAAGCTGCTGCTCACGTGTCAGGTCGATAAACTTAACCGCATAACCCGATACACGAATGGTAAAGTTTGCATATTCTTCCTTTTCGGGGTGTTCCATTGCGTCGATCAGCTTTTCGGTGCCGAATACGTTAACATTGAGGTGATGAGCACCCTGGTCAAAATAGCCGTCCATTACCTGTACAAGGTTGCCGATACGCTCGTCCTCGTTATGACCGATTGCGTCGGGGTTGATGGTCTGTGTATTGGAAATACCGTCCAGTGCCCAGTGATACGGAAGCTTTGCAACAGAGTTCAAAGAAGCAAGAAGTCCGTTCTTCTCTGCACCGTAGCTGGGGTTCGCACCCGGAGAAAGCGGCTCGCCTGCACGTCTGCCGTCGGGCATATTACCTGTTGCCTTACCATATACAACGTTTGATGTAATCGTAAGGATAGAGGTGGTCGGCTCGGAATTTCTGTAGGTGTGGTGTTTCTTGATCTTCTCAAGGAAGGTGTGGAGAAGCCATACAGCAATATCGTCTGCACGGTCATCGTCATTACCGTAACGCGGGAAATCGCCCTCTGTTTCAAAGTCGTAGATAACGCCTGTTTCATCTCTGATCGGCTTTACTTTTGCATACTTAACAGCGCTGAGGGAATCGACAACGTGTGAGAAACCTGCGATACCTGTTGCGAAAGTACGGCGAACGTCTGTATCGATCAGTGCCATTTCAGCAGCTTCATAGTAGTACTTGTCGTGCATATACTGGATGAGGTTCAGTGTATTGACATAAAGACCTGCAAGCCAGTCCATCATATCCTCATATCTCTCAATGAGTTCATCATAATCAAGATATTCCGAAGTGATCGGTCTGTAAGCAGGACCTACCTGCTCACGTGTTTTCATATCAACGCCGCCGTTCATTGCGTAGAGAAGACATTTTGCGAGGTTGGCTCTTGCGCCAAAGAACTGCATTTCCTTACCTGTCTGTGTTGCCGATACGCAGCAGCAGATGGAATAGTCGTCACCCCATACAGGCTTCATTACATCGTCGTTCTCGTACTGAACCGAGCTAGTGTTGATGGAGATCTTGGAAGCATACTTCTTGAAGTTTTCAGGAAGTGCCGAAGAATAAAGAACCGTAAGGTTCGGTTCGGGGGACGGTCCCATATTTTCCAGTGTATGGAGGAAACGGAAGTCGTTCTTTGTTACCATTGAGCGGCCGTCGCTGCCGATACCTGCTACTTCGAGTGTTGCCCATACCGGGTCGCCTGAGAAGAGCTGATTGTAGGACGGAACACGGGCAAACTTCACGATTCTGAATTTCATAACCAGATGGTCGATCAGTTCCTGTGCCTCTTCCTCTGTCAGAGTACCGTTATCAAGATCACGCTGAATGTAGATGTCAAGGAAAGTGGAAACTCTGCCGACGGACATTGCTGCACCGTTCTGTGTTTTGATGGCTGCGAGATAGCCGAAATAGAGCCACTGTACTGCTTCTCTTGCGTTGGTTGCGGGAGCGGAAATATCGAAGCCGTAAGACTGTGCCATTACTTTCATTTCGTTCAATGCACGAATCTGCTTAGCGATTTCCTCACGGAGTCTGATGATGTCATCTGTCATTGTTCCGTCGCCGCAGTTTTTAAAGTCGTTCTTCTTCTCCTGAATGAGATAGTCGATACCGTAAAGAGCAACACGACGATAATCGCCTACGATACGGCCTCTGCCGTAGGTGTCCGGAAGTCCTGTGATGATCTTGTTATGACGAACTTTTTTCATCTCAGGAGTATAAGCATCGAATACACCCTGGTTATGTGTTGTGGTATATTCACTGAAGATCTTATGGAGTTCAGGGTCGGGTGTATAACCGTAGGTTTCACAAGCCTGCTCTGCCATTTTGATACCGCCGAAAGGCATAAAAGCTCTTTTAAGGGGTTTATCTGTCTGGAGTCCGACTACCTTTTCCAGCTCTTTGTTTTCGCTGTCGATATATCCTGCACCGTAAGATGTGATAGTGGAAACAACCTTGGTTTCCATATCAAGTACGCCGCCCTTTGCTCTTTCTTCTTTCTGGAGCTTCTGAACGGTGTTCCAAAGCTGATTGGTTGCTTCTGTAGGACCTGCAAGGAAAGACGCATCGCCGTCATAGGGGCGGTAGTTCTTTTGAATAAAATCTCTTACGTTAACTTCTTCTTTCCAAATTTTGCCCTCAAAGCCTGCCCAAGCTTTTGTGTTTTCCATACTCATTATGAAAAACTCCTTTCTTTTAGTGATTAGCCGTTCAAGGTCGTACGGAACGGCTGTCGGCACGATGCCGTAATAGTTTTAACATTTCGGGACATTTCGGGGGAGCGTTTGTGTGGCGTTTTGCCTTTCGGCAGTTGGGAATATTCTTTCATATTATGCCCTTATTTTGTTTGACTATGGTTTAAATATATAGCTGTTTTTTGCTTTTGTCAACCTTTTAAAAGCCCATATTTTAATTATCGTTTATCTATACAAAAAACAATAATAAGTCTTGTTTTATATGTCTAAATTTACAGCACCAAAAATCTTAAAATAACAATATGTTGTATATCATACAAAAAACAACCATACAAGTTGTAGAGGAGT
>CADCRH010000112.1 GCA_902803805.1 uncultured Ruminococcus sp. | reverse complement strand
TTTTATATAAAATAGGCAAAAATCACTATAAAAAGCACCCTGCCGCCGATTTTCGAGTAACAAGGTGCTTGACAATTTTTTATGTTGATGTATAATATAGTTAAACAAATGAGTACTGCACAGTAAGCGGTTTCTCCCCTGTTATTCGGCAAAAGAAACACCGACCTTGGGGAAGGATGGCGGTGTTTTTCCTTTTAAATTAAGTTAAAGAAAAAACTTGTTATTTCTTGTCATTTTTAAAGACAATATAACAAAGTGTGATAACATTTGTCATCATAATAACGAATTGAAAGAATTCACCATATGTAATCATTGTTATCACCTCCCTTTTTCAAGGGAGAAACCGCCTACCGTTATGTACAGTACTCGTTCAGAAATATACCACAAATGTTGGTATTTGTCAATGATTATTTCACAAAACAAAAACACTCTGTTGCTGATCCAGTGGCAGGGTGTTTTTCTGTGTACTGCTAACCTTACAAAACTGTAAGGTTAATGTAATGTTCTTCAATTGAAAACATCTCCTGACAGAAGTATAATAATACCATCAAAGAAAAGGAGCGGTCATTATGAACCACGTTTTAGAAGTTCAAAATCTCGAAAAATACTATGGCAGCAAGTCCAACATCACAAAGGCTGTTGATGATATAAGCTTTACTGTGTCAAAGGCGGAATTTGTCGGAATTATGGGTGCAAGCGGCTCCGGTAAAACTACGCTGCTCAACTGTATCTCGACGATCGACAAGGTAACATCGGGACATATTCTCGTGAACGGAAACGATATTACAAAGCTTAAAGGCGGCAATCTGAACAAGTTCCGACGTGAAGAACTGGGCTTTATCTTTCAGGATTTTAATTTGCTCGATACGCTTACAGCATACGAAAATATCGCTCTTGCGCTGACAATCCAAAAGGTCAATGCTTCCGAAACAGACCGCCGTATCGAGGAAATTGCCGCAAAACTTGAAATCAGCAATATACTCAATCAATATCCGTATCAGATGTCCGGCGGACAGAAACAGAGAGTTGCCGCCGCTCGTGCGATCATCACCAATCCAAAGTTGGTTCTTGCAGATGAACCTACGGGAGCGCTTGACAGTAAAGCCGCCAAACAGCTTCTCAGTACATTTGAACTGCTGAACAAAGAGCTGGAAGCAACGATCATAATGGTAACGCACGATGCCTTTACCGCCTCTTATGCCAACAGGATCATCTTCATTAAAGACGGTAAAATCTTCAATGAGATCATCAAGGGTACTAACAGCCGAAAAGAATTTTTTGAAAAAATCATTGAGGTCCAGACCTTACTCGGAGGTGAGCTGAACGATGTTATTTAAGCTTGCATTCCGTAATATGCGGAAATCCGTCAAAGATTATACGATATATTTTCTTACGCTTATGTTTGCCGTTGCGGTTTTCTATATGTTCAACTCGATAGAAAGCCAGAAAGCAATGATGAAACTTTCCGAAAGCTCCAGTGAAATGGTTGAAATGCTGGTCAAAACAATCGATGTTGTATCCGTCTTTATTGCCTTAGTACTTGGATTGCTGATCGTATATGCCAACAATTTTCTCATCAAACGCCGAAAAAAAGAATTCGGTATCTATATGACCCTCGGAATGGGCAAGATGAAAATTTCGGGAATGATCATTCTTGAAACGATTTTTGTCGGAATCATTTCTTTAATTATCGGTTTAGTAGCAGGAATCTTTTTATCGCAGCTGATGTCTGTCTTTGTCGCAAAAATGTTTGAAGCCGATGTAACAGGATATTCTTTCGTCTTTTCGGCAAATGCGTTTATCAAAACCTGTCTGTATTTTGCTGTAATGTATTTTGCGGCAGTTTTATTCAGCGCTCTTTCCGTATCAAGATATAAACTGATCAATCTGATCAATGCCAACCGCAAAAACGAAACCATTAAAATCAAAAATCCAATCGTATCAGTCATTGTTTTTCTGATCGCCTGTGTAATGCTCGGCTATGCCTATTGGAAAGTGACAGCAGACTTTGACATTGTGGAGTTTGAAATAGAATTCGACCTGTATCTGCCTATTATCCTTGGTGTTGTCAGTACTTTTATGCTGTTCTGGTCGATGTCGGGCTTTGTCCTTAAAATGATAATGTCCAGCAAAAAAATGTACCTGCGCGATACCAATGTGTTTGTGCTGAAACAGCTTAATAATAAGATCAATACCACTGTTGTCAGTATGTCGCTGATCTCTTTAATGCTCTTTATGACCATTTCGGCTCTCTCTGTCAGTATCGCTTACAAACAGTATGCCGAAAACGAATTTAACAAATCCGCACCGGTCGATGTCAATATTTTACGTGTCGGTCAGATCTTTAGCGAAGCGAAAGAAATCCCCGAAGAATATCTGCAAAGAATGGACACGCCAATATTAGACGACTTGAAAGAAAAAGGCTTTGATGAGAAACAATTGAAAGAATATGTCGATATTCCGTTTTATGTCTATACCGATATAGAAAAATTTTTCGGTTCGGATTATGAGAAAATTGTCAATAACTCGACGATTGATATGTATATTCAATCCATTGAAGTCGTGAAACTGTCCAATTATAACCGACTTGCCAACCTTTACGGCAACCCGGAATTATCACTAAAAGATAATGAATATGCGATCGTTTCCAATATGGAAGTAATGGATCAGTATAACGATCACGTTTTACAAAGCGGCAAAATACTGAACCTCGGCGGCAAAGACTACCAGCCTGCCTACAGCGAAAGCCAGAACGGTTTTGTCCATATGAGCCTTGGCAATCAGAATCCTTGTGTGTTCATTGTTCCCGATTCCTGTCAATTTGACAGAGCTGATATAGGCTATACCCTTTTTGCGGCAAAATATAACTATCAAAATGATGAAGAAAAATCCGCAATCGAAAATAATGTTAATAACATTATAGAAAAATTTGAAATAGAAAAATTTGAAGTTCAATATGAAGATGAACAAGATGATATACAGGATTACTATATTTTCTATGGTGTTATCAGCAGAGAGGAACTACTGACCTATACAGTACGCTCGGCAGTCATCTTAACATTCCTTGCGTTTTATATCGGAATCACTTTTCTGATCACCAGTGCGGCAATACTCGCACTCAAACAACTGACAGAAAGTGCCGACAACATCCAGCGTTACACCATCCTCCGCAAAATCGGCTGTGACGAAAAAATGATCAATCAATCTCTTTTCCGTCAAATCGGTATCTTCTTCATCCTTCCTCTTGCCATCGGCTGTATCCACTCGATATTCGGTATCTCTTTCGCCGTCAACAACGTCCTCGGTTCGTATCAATTGATCAGAACCAATGAACTTGTCACTCCCATACTGCTGACGGCTGTGATCATCGCCGTAATCTATGGTTCTTACTTCCTCGCAACTTACTTTGTCAGCAAAAATATCATCAAAGAAAAAAGATAATGTTTTCGGGTCACATAATGTCGTTTTTGCATTATGTGACCTTATCCTTTTACCACACTGCCAATATTTTACAAAAAATTCATTATTTCCACTGAATTCCACACAAAATAAAATGCAAATCGTTTTTATCTTTGGAGATATTTTACTCGTTCAAACACTTTACATTTATGTGCATTTTGGTGTATTATATCAAAAGGGAAAAAGTATTTTCATAAAATAATTGATTCAGTCATTATTTGACAATCGGAGGTTTAAAAATGGAAGAAAAAGATATTGACATTACCTCTCTTGACGAAATGAACAGAGAATTCAATGCAGAACCCGAACACGCAATATCGGAATTTGACAATATTGACTCAACTCTGCAATTTGATGATGATGAGCCGTTAGTTGAAGAATTGTCCGATCTTGCGGAAAATATGTCATCTGCTCCAAGCGAAGAGGAAGATATCGTATTTAACGACCAATCCTTTTCATTGACCGAAGAACCGGAAGAGGAAGATAGATCAGACACTCAGGACGATGTTGTATTTGCTGAACCGGAGGAAAGAAAAACGAAAACTTCTTCCTCCTATACAGTAGTAAAAGATACCCCTCAGATTCCCGTGAAAGGGATCGTTGCCGCTGCGGTCGGC
The DNA here is from genome assembly GCA_902803805.1 of uncultured Ruminococcus sp. GTDB lineage: Bacteria > Bacillota > Clostridia > Oscillospirales > Acutalibacteraceae > UBA1213. Next base: position 2,037 of record CADCRH010000112.1, on the reverse strand, counting down.
ATTGTCGGAATCGTACTTATTTTTTCACTGCTTTCAAAATGCGGAAATTCGTCGGTTCAGACCTCCGCGGAGATCAATGACAATGAACAAGCCGCTCATCTTACGGTGCCGGCAGGTGATTCCACCTATGAAATCAAAAACATCAATACGACCAATATTAAATTCGGAGATAATGTGACCGTTGAGGGCGTCAGCCTTTCGGGAAAAACGCTGTCACAGGCATATGACCTGATGCAGGATAAACTGAAAGAAATCCGCGACGATATTGATATTACCATTAACTGTGACAAAAAGAGCGTTCATATTACCGAGGACGATTTTACCTTTGATACCGACCTTTCGGACGTTCTGATTCAGGCTTATCACTACAGCCGCGAAGAACTTGAAAAACCCACAGTCGAAATCACTGATGATAACGGAAAAACAGATTTTAAAGTTACCTCTGTTATCAATACCAACTCCATCAATAATGCCGTTCAAAAAGCGTCAAAGGAATTTGATGTCCAGCCTCAGGACGCATGCGTAACCAAATTCGACCCAGACGCTTCCGAGAAGTTTACATACGCCGAGGGTAAAGACGGCTACCTGATCAATCAAAATGACCTGAAACAGCAGATTCAGGAAATTTTGGAAAAATCGGATAAAACCGCAAACTTCTCCATTAAAACCGTAAAAACGACCTATAAAGTTCACCTTGATGAAATCAAGGCAAATACAAAGCTGATTGCTTCTCACCGAACAACTGTCAATAACCGCTGGGAATCAAACGCCAATATGGAGCTTGCTATCAGAGCCGCAAGCGGAACCGTTGTCAAGCCGGGCGAAACTTTCTCCTTCAATGAAATGACGGGCGATACAACAGTCGGTGACGAACACCACTATGCAAACGGCACTGTCGGCAGCTATGTCAAATCTACCGCGATTCTCCGAGGCGAACACGTTGACCAGTACGGCGGCGGTATCTGTCAGGCATCCACCACCATTTACAACTGTGCTTTAAAGGCAGATATGGAAATTCTGGAGCGTCACGCTCATCAGTTCCCGTCATTATATGCCGACTTCGGACTTGACGCAACGGTTGACTACGGCAACCTTGATATGCGTTTCAAAAACAATAAAGATTTTCCGATTTATATTGCCACCTATGTTTACGACAGTAACGGCGACGGTCTTAACGAACTGAATGTTGAAATGTACGGTCCTCTTGATACCTCTTATGATGAGATCGTACCAATCGGCTGGGTAACATCCGCAGGTTCGGAAACTTACTCCGCAATGGGCGCCAAAGTATATTTCAAAAACGGCGAAGAAATCAACCGGGTATTTCTCCCCGAAGGTTCCTACGACTACTACAGTGACGGATTTTACGATGTCACCTCACAGGGTTATGCCGAAAGTCTTGTTGCAGATGATCCGGCTTTTGGTCCCTCGGCAACACCGACAATGGAAAGTCCGTCCGTCTATTCCCCGAACGGCTGCGGCGAAAGCGAACCTATCCCCTACGGCACCGCTTCCGAATACCTCAAAGAAAATGTGAAAAGTAATTCATAATGCATAATTCATAATTCATAATTGCCCTACGGGGTAAGGTGAAGAAGTTATGTAGCCATAAGTTTGTATAAAGATTATTCATTATTCTTTTCTTCCGCCCTACGGGGTACGGAAGAAGTTCCGAAGCCGTCAGAAACGATCAGCGAAGTGCTTTTTGGCACTTCGCTTTTTGTTATGTTAAGGGTAAAAAATTCCCTGTTTTAAAAATATTTTTTCTGATTCGACTTTCAGAGGTCGAATTTTGAATGATTTGTCGGGATTAGTGAGAGGGTTATTTTCAGCAGGATAGAAAGGGCAGGATAAAAAAGTGTCAATTTGTGTATGACGGTTTCATACAACTAACATCAATCAAGTTGGTCGTTAAACGACCAACAAAGCGACCAACAAAACGGCTAACCAAGCGGCTCAGTCAACAACCAACCGACCGACCACAATAGAACAAGATATATCTATATCCCCTACAGGGATATAGATATATCTGAAAGA
>CADCRH010000111.1 GCA_902803805.1 uncultured Ruminococcus sp. | reverse complement strand
TAATTCGCTTTAAAGGGTCGTTAAAAATAAACTTTAATTTTTTCAATTTTTGATTAAGGTTATTTAAAGTTTTCGGAATAGATTCATCATACAATATATATCAACAATAAAAAGGGGAAATTCCCCGTTAAGGAAATTTCCCCTTTTTATTGAAAGTTATGTATTTATTACTTATTAAGTTCCGATTCGGAAACCAGTTTCTTGGCAAGTGCCATAACTTCTTTTCTCTGCTTCGGAGTCAGGTTGCGAACAACAAAGAGAAGTTCAACTTCATACTTTGTGGTTGCGTGTGTACGATACTTCAGGCTGTCATCGTCGTCTGCGGGACCCGAAACGATGTCTGCAACAGCAGCCTCAAGTTCTTCCTCTACGCCCTCAAGGAGAGCAGTGTAGTTGATGTTGTAAACCTTTGCGATTTTAATAAGTGTGTTGATGTCCGGCTTAGTTTTACCTGTTTCATAGTAAGTGTAGGTTGAACGCTCGATTTTCAGACGGTCGGCAACCTGCTGCTGTGTAAGACCACATTCGTGTCTGTAATACTTCAGCCAATAGGAAATCATACTATACATTGGTTATTACCCCCAAAATTAAAATATATCACAGTCTTATTATACACTGTTTTTTTTATAATTGTCATCATTTTTTTAAAAATGTCACAAATTATTCATAAATTTCGGCATAATACATTAAAATTCGACGGAAAACAATCATAATTCGACTGTAAATTTAGATAAATAGTATAAACGATAATGATTCCTGTGAAAAACGAAAAAGGCACATTATTTCTATCAAAAGACAGTATGATACAAAATATTATTAAAACTGTGTCACTTTCCGAAAATTGGAGAATCACGGCTCATTCCAAATGTAATTGTAACATACAGTCTATGATTTGTAAAGGGTTTTTTGAAATTTTTTTGGAAAAAGTTTAAAAAATGTTGTATATTATAATAAAAAGGGATAAAATGTCGTTAGCTGCAATAATCTTCGATCAATCTTTTTAGCTGTTTTTCGTCCGAAACGGTAATTCCTTTTCGCAGTTGTGTTATATCTGCCTGCGGCAGGTCGCTGACACAAGTATTGCTGATATAAATTGGTTCCTCGTTTCCGTTTTCAAAAACGGCGATACGGTTATCATATTCTTTCATTGTATATTCGGTCACAACGGATGGCTCGCTGCTCTGTTGAACTTCTGCGGACATCTCCGACGGTACGGGGGTATCTTTTTGTATTTCAGCACCCGACGACGAAGGCAGAACAGCCGAAGTGATCAGGATACAGATAAATAAGATACTGCCTGTGACTGCGATAAGTGTTTTCATTTTCACTTCACCTCTGTTTGTTATTTTGGGGAAAAATCACGTAATTATTCATCGTAAATGATAATTTTTTCAACAAAATATAGATATTCAAGGTTTGATTTTCATTTTTAAAAAAAGTTGTTCCCTTTTTTTGATTTTATGGTATAATAACATAGATAACCTATAAAAACTTAATATATAATTTTCTCGGTGTCATTTTACTGTTCCATTCGCAGCAACGGTTGAAATTTAAAAATACGGCAGTGCGCAGCTGCCGAAAATTACGGAGGGTTTAAGAGCAATATGAGAAAGACCGATATTAGCAAATACAAAGACGATGCGGCGGTAACGTCCTCTGTATCTGCCGCATCAGTGACAGGCAGGGTGTTTTCCGTTCTCGGAAAAACGCTTGTTACCGCTCTGCTGGTGATGCTTATTACGGGTATGGTGTTATTAATATCAATGATATTCTATATTGTTGATATTGCCAATGAACCTAATACGATCAATCTGAACAAGATGAAGCTCAGTCAGACAAGTAAAGTATTTGTCAAAAACGAAAATGACGAGTGGGTGGAAGACCAGCAGCTCTATTCAACGGAAAACCGTGTATGGGTCGATTATGAAAATATTCCCAAGTATATGATAGATGCGCAGGTCGCCATAGAGGACAAGCGTTTCTGGGAACACGAGGGTGTTGACTGGTACAGAACAACAGGCGCAGTGGTAAGTCTTGTGTCATCCCGTTCCGATTTCGGCGGTTCTACCATCACACAGCAGTTGATCAAGAACGTTACTGCTGATAATGAAGTTAGTATCAACCGTAAACTTCGTGAAATTTTCCGTGCCCTGAAACTGGAAAAGGAATATTCCAAGGACGATATTATTGAAGCGTATCTGAATGTCGTTAACTACGGAAACAATTGCCGTGGTGTTCAGTCCGCTGCGGATCTGTATTTTAACAAGAAGATCCAAGACTGTTCGATTGCGGAATGTGCTGCCATTGCCGGAATCACACAGAATCCTGCTGCCTTTGATCCGTTGGAGTATCCTGAAAAGAACAAGGAACGCCGTGATATTGTCATTCAGGTAATGTATGACCAGGGGAAGATCACCAAGCAGGAATATGAACAGGCTATGAAAGAATCCGAAAATATGAAGTTTATCGGATATGTAGTCGAAGAAGAAGAGGATGACGCAGGCGGATGGAGTTGGTACAGCGACAGACTTTTCAGAGATGTTGTTGACGGTCTGATGAAGCAGCAGAACATAGGCATTGATTACGCCGAGGATAAGATCTATAACGAAGGTCTTCAGATCTACAGTGCGATGGACAAGAATGCGCAGGAGATCGCCGAAAGAAAGGTAAAGGAGTGGAAAACACCGACCGATACCAACCTGCAAATAGGCTATATGCTGATGGACTTTGACGGACGAATTCTTGCGACTGTCGGGGGACGTCAGGAAAAGGATGGACGACTGCTTTGGGATTATGCGTCCCAGTCGGCGCTTCAGCCGGGTTCTACCATCAAGCCCGTTTCGTCGTTTGTTCTTGCGCTGGAGGATAAGTCCATCAACTTTTCTTCTACGATTTCCGATACCCCTACCTCGGATTGGAACGTAGTTGACGGCAACGTTGTTTCGGGTCCAAACAACTGGTATATGCAGTATTACGGAAATATTACCGTGACAAGGGCGCTGAATATTTCCTCCAATGCCGCAACAGTCAGCGTTATTAAAATGGTAGGTCTTGACAGGAGTTATAATTTCCTGACCACAAAGCTGAATTTCCAACATCTTGACCCCGAACACGACAGTGAAAACTTGGCAGGACTTTCCATCGGTGGTTTTTACGGAGGTGCAACGGTAGAGGAAATGACAGCGGCGTATCAGATGTTCTGTAACGGTGGTTATTATTACGAACCGTACAGCTACTATTATGTAACCGACAATGAGGGCAATGTTCTTCTCGATAACCGCGACAGAGGACGTCCCGATCAGATTATTTCAACCGAGTCATCTACCATTATGAACCGGCTTCTCCACGAGATCGTTAACTCAGGCGGTGAAGCACTCGGCTATCGTGTAAAAATAAAGGACTGGGATATTATCGGTAAGACCGGTACGACAGACAGTGATAAAGATAACTGGTTTGTAGGTGCTTCCCCGTATGCCGTTGCAGGTATATGGGCAGGTCACGAAACACCTGCCACGATTGCGAAGGACGAGCGGAGTAAATGTCATTATCTGTGGCGTGATATAATGCAGGAATGGCTGAAAAACAAACCGACAAAATCCTACAGTTTGGGCGGCGATGTTGTACAGCATAATTATGTCAAATCTTCGGGACTTCTGACGGATGGTGATGTCAGTGATGATGTCGGTGTAGGATATTATACCGCCGACAATATGCCTGCTTATATGGTGATCAAGCAGGAACCGTCAAAGAGCAGTACGTCAAGTTATTATTATGATGACGACGATGATGATGACAGCAGTTATTATGATGATGACGACGAAAGCAGCTATTATGATGATGAGGACAGCGACGACGAAGACAGTGACGATGAGGACAGCAACGACGGAGAGGATTCCGATTACGAAGATTCCGATTATGAGGATTCCGATGAGGAACCGTCAGATGATGAGTCTTATGAACCGGAGGAACCGTCGGACGATGAGCCTTATGAACCGGAGGAGCCGTCGGACGATGAGCCTTATGAACCGGAAGAAGGCAACGAAGAATAAAATGGTGAAAATAACACCGGACAAAAGATCGGTTCAGTAAAAAATAAATAATCACAAAATAAGGAGTTTTCATTTATGGTACAGGTAGCAGTAATGGGATATGGAGTCGTTGGTTCGGGAGTGGTGGAAGTTCTTTCCGAGCACAGGGACAGTATTGCAAAGCGTGCTAAAGAAGAAATCAATATCAAATATATTCTCGACATCAGAGAATTTCCGGGCGATCCGTTTGAGGACAAACTCACAAAAGATTTTGAGCAGATCCTGAATGATGACGAGGTAAAGGTAGTAGCAGAGGTGATGGGCGGCGTCAATCCTGCCTATGACTTCACCAAACGCTGCCTGCTGAAAGGAAAGAGCGTTGTTACCTCTAACAAAGAGTTGGTGGCAACCAAAGGCGCGGAGCTGCTTGAAATTGCAAAGGAAAACAATGTCAACTATCTTTTTGAAGCAAGTGTAGGCGGCGGTATTCCGATCATCCGACCGATCAGCCAGTGTCTTGCGGCAAATGAGGTAATTGAAATTGCAGGTATTCTTAACGGTACCACGAACTTTATCCTTACCAAGATGATCCACGACAATATGTCGTTTGAGGACGCACTCAAACTTGCACAGGATAACGGCTATGCCGAAAGAAATCCTGCGGCAGACGTTGAAGGACTGGACGCAGGACGCAAAATTGCGATCCTTGCTTCTCTTGCTTACGGAAAGCACATTTATCCCGACCTTGTGCATACACAGGGCATTACAAAAATTACACTTGACGATGTTGCCTATGCTGCTTCGTGGGGCGGTGTCATTAAACTGATCGGTCAGGTAAAACGCCTTGACGACGGCAAACTTGACATTACAGTTGAGCCGATGCTCATTGAAAATGCAAGCCAGCTTGCCAATGTTGACGATGTGTTCAACGGTATTCTTGTCAGAGGTGACGCAACAGGTGATGTTGTATTCTACGGAAAGGGCGCCGGCAAGCTTCCGACAGCAAGTGCGGTGGTTGCCGATATTATCGACTGTGTGAAGCATCTTTCGGCAAGAAAATATCTTTACTGGGCAGACGGCATCGCAGACTGCGTAAAGCCGTATGAGGAAACTTCTTATTCCATCTATGTCAGAGCGGAAGCAGAGGATAAGCAGGCAGCATTGGAAAAAGCTTCACAGCTCTTCACCAATGCCCGTACCATCGTAAGAGCAAACGCTCCCGAAAACGAAATTGCGTTCGTTACAGACAATATGACCGTTGCAGGTCAGGAAAAGGCTGTTGACGAGCTGAGCAAAGCAGGCGTTACGGTTAAGTCGAAAATCCGTATTGCGGATTTTTAATAAAAAGAAAAAATTTTTTGGGGGAGAAAAAATGAGTCTTATTGTACAAAAATTCGGCGGCAGTTCTGTTGCAAATGCAGAGAGAGTTTTCAATGTCGCAAAAATCGTCACCGATACATACAAAAAGGGCAATGATGTCGTAGTTGTTGTATCCGCACAGGGCGATACGACCGACGACCTCATCGAAAAGGCAAACGAAATCAATCCCGACGCTTCAAAAAGAGAAAAAGATATGCTTCTTGCCGCAGGTGAGCAGATGTCGATCTCACTGTTGGCAATGGCGATAGAGAAGCTCGGTTATCCCGTTGTGTCGCTTCTCGGCTGGCAGGCAGGTTTTCAGACGACTTCGGCTTACGGTTCCGCAAGAATCAAAAGAGTGAAGTCCGACAGGATCGCAAAAGAGCTTGACAAGAAAAATATCGTAGTAGTGGCAGGCTTCCAGGGACTGAACCGTTTTGATGACCTTACAACACTCGGACGAGGCGGTTCGGATACCAGTGCGGTGGCAATCGCAGCAGCGATGAATGCTGACCTTTGCCAGATATTTACCGATGTTGAGGGTGTTTACACGGCAGACCCGCGCAAGGTTGCCAACGCAAAGAAATTGAAAACGATTTCTTATGACGAAATGTTGGAGCTTGCAACGCTCGGCGCACAGGTACTCAACAACAGAAGTGTTGAAATGGCAAAAAAATACAATATTGAGCTTGAGGTGCTTTCCAGTCTGACACACGCACCCGGTACTATCGTTAAGGAGGCAGCAAAAATGGAAAAAATGTTAATCAGCGGTGTAGCAAAGGACACAAACGTAGCGAGAATTTCGGTGGTAGGTGTACCTGATAATCCGGGTCTTGCATTCAAGATGTTCTCCAAGCTTTCCGCAAAAAATATCAATGTTGATATTATTCTCCAGTCCATCGGACGTGACGGCACAAAGGATATTTCCTTTACGGTTGCAAAGGAGAATGCAAAGGAAGCCGTTCAGATTATGGAGGACTATGTTGCTGTTGTAGGCGGCAAGAGTGTATCTGCAGATGAAAATGTAGCAAAGATTTCCATTGTAGGTGCAGGTATGGAAAGTCACGCAGGTGTTGCAACAAAGATGTTTGAAGCACTTTATGACGCACAGATCAACATTCGTATGATCGCAACAAGTGAGATCAAAGTATCTGTACTCATCGACGAGAAGAATGCCGACGCAGCTGTAAGCGCAATTCACTCAAAATTCTTTGATGAGGACTAAGTGCTAAAAGAACCGTAAAAAATAATTCCGATGATAGACAACGGTGTATCATCGGAATTTTTGCTTTTTGAAAATAAAAGTTTTAGTTTTTCTTTTCAACTGTGATCGGAGGATTGTATTGGTTCGGGGGATAGAGGCTTGCAGTAATGGTGCCGTTATCATCAATGTCAAGAATTCCGTATTCCCGATGATAACCGATGGAACCGGGATTCATCAGAAGTACACGACCGTCATAATCAAGATACGGACTGTGTGTATGACCGAACAGGGCTATATCTGCATTAACGCTTTGTGCAAAGTAGTTAATGCGGCTGTAGCCCTCTTTTACGCCGTGCATATGACCGTGTGTAATAATGATTTTTCTTCCGCAGAGCGTGATTTCTTCAAGATATGCATAATCACAGCACCAGTCACAGTTGCCCTTTACCGCGATGACCATTTTGTCGGGAAAGGCTTTTTTTACTGCGTCAATATCGCTGTGACCGTCACCGCAAAAAATGATCACTTCGGCTTTTGAATTTCTTTGTATGGCGTCAAAAAGCAGATCGACACTTCCGTGGGAATCCGAAACAACAATAATTTTCATTTGAAACCTCCTGAAATAGCAAACATATCTTGAATTTTTCCGGCATAAATAATGATAAGAGGGGGTGAGATCTATGGATAAAAACAGCGTGGACAAGCTTTTTAACAGTCTGTCACCCGAACAGCAGAAACAGGTCGAACAGATACTTTCCGACAAAAAGCAAACCGAAAAAATTCTTCAGTCGCCGCAGGCACAGGCACTCATTAAAAAGCTGATGGGGGAAAAATAACCTATGGAGGATTTGTCCCAAAAGATAACCGAAATTCTCGGAAATCCCGAAACAATGGAGCAGATCAAGGGACTTGCGGGACTGTTGGGACAGTCGGACTCTAACGAACAAAAGCAGCAGGCAAGCCCGATAACTGATACACTCGGCACGGATTCGATGAATACCGAAATGCTCGGAGCGGTTATGAAGCTTGCACCGCTGCTTCAATCGGTAAGAAGCGACGACGACAGCACCCGTCTTTTGAGAGCGTTAAAGCCTTTTTTGCAGGAAGAACGTGCCAAAAAGGTGGACGGAGCGATCAGGCTTTTAGGTTTACTGCGTATGCTTCCGCTGCTGAAAAGCTCAGGCATAGAATTATTTAAGTAACGGCGGTGATTTTTTGACCGAAAACGAAATGTTCAAAATGCAGCAGGAGGCGGTTCGCCGTGCCAGAGAAATGCAGAACAGGGCAAGACCTGAGCCGATGCCTCCGCAAAGAACCTCCAAACCCGTACAGCCGATACCGCAGATGCAGCAGAACGAACCGCCGCCCGAACTGCCGAACCATCACGGTCGGCAGCCGCCTTTGAAATATGATACGGGTGGGATTCTGGAAACACTTTTCAAGGATAAGGAGAAAACACTCATTCTTGCGCTTGTTCTGCTTTTAATTGACGAAAAATCCAACAACAGTCTGATTCTTGCCCTTTTGTATCTTCTTATCTGATCTGACCGTCACCCTCAATAATAAATTTGACAGACGTAAGCTCATTCAGTCCCATAGGACCTCTTGTATGAAGTTTCTGTGTTGAAATGCCGATTTCCGCACCCAGACCGAACATTCCGCCGTCCGTAAAACGGGTGGAAGCGTTGACGTAAACGGCTGCGGAATCAACAAGAGCTGTGAATTTCTTTGCATTTCTGTAATCCTTTGTTACAATACATTCGCTGTGACCTGTGGAATATTTGGCGATATGTTCCACTGCTTCTTCCAGACTGTCAACTACTTTAACAGCAAGGATATAGTCGTTGTATTCCGTTTCCCAGTCGCTTTCGTCTGCGGGAACCACACTGTCACCGAGAATCGTTCGGGTTCTGTCGCAGCCGCGGAGCTGAACATTTTTTTCGTCAAGCCTTGCCTTGATCACGGGCAGGGCTTTTTCGGCTGTGTTTTGATGAACGAGAATGGTTTCTATCGCATTGCACACCGAAGGACGGGAGGTCTTTGCATTATAAATGATGTTGGCTGCCATCTCAATATCGGCACTTTCGTCAACATAAACGTGACAGTTTCCTGCGCCTGTTTCGATAACAGGAACTTTTGCATTTTCAACAACAGCACGAATCAGACCTTTGCCGCCTCTGGGAATCAGCACATCAAGATATTCCGTCAGTCCCATCAGCTCAACGGAGGATTGACGTGTGGTGTCCTCGATCAACTGAACGGAATTGCGGTCAAGTCCTACCGACTCGATCGCGTCCTGCATAACAGATGTAATGCATTGATTGGAATGGATGGCTTCCTTGCCGCCGCGGAGAATGACTGCATTGCCGCTTTTCAGACAAAGTACGGCAGCGTCTGCGGTAACATTCGGACGGGATTCAAAAATAATGCCGATCACGCCGAGCGGTACACGAACTTTTGTGATTTCCAGACCGTTCGGTCTTGTTCCGCCCGAAATCACCGTACCGACAGGGTCGGGGAGAGCAGCAACCTCCAGAACACCGTCAGCAATACCGTTAATGCGTGTTTCATCAAGCATTAGTCTGTCAAGAAGTGAATCGGTGAGATTGTTTTTTCTTCCATTATCGAGGTCGATTTGATTCGCCTCGATAATTTTTCCGGCATTTTCTCTTAAAGCCTTTGCGATTGCTTTGAGAGCGTCATTTTTCTTTTCGCCTGCAACGGAAAGCGTTCTAGACGCTGCTTTTGCTTTTGCGCCCATTTCTTCGATTACTGTCATTGATAAAATCCTCCTTTATAATTGCAATTGTATATTTAGATGGTTCCTTCGACAGCGGTAAAAAGTGTGCCGATTTGTTCGCCTTCGATAAGCTGATAGAGTTTTTGGGGGTCGCTGCCTTCCATCACGCAGCAGTTAATGCCGACGCTGGTGGCAGCTGCCGCAGCGGTGATCTTGGTAGCCATACCGCCCGTTCCTCTGTTGGAGCCGGAACCGCCTGCCATTTGACGGATATGTTCATCAATATGTGTGACAACGGGGATTTTTACCGCGTCGGGATTTTTACGGGGGTCTTTGTCATAAAGACCGTCAATATCCGTCAGAATCACCAACAGGTCTGCCCCCACAAGGTCTGCCACGATAGCGGAAAGATTGTCGTTGTCACCGAAATTGGAGCCGACAAGCTCATCAATGGCAACGGTATCGTTTTCGTTAACGATCGGAATAATGCCCATTTCCAGAAGCGTCTGGAAAGTATTTACAACATTTTGGCGTGAATGGTCGTTGGTAACAATATCCCTTGTCAAAAGTATTTGTGCAACGGAATTGTTGTACTCACCGAAAAATTTATCGTAAAGGAACATTATTTCGCACTGACCGACAGCGGCGACCGCTTGTTTATAGCGTGTTTCACTCGGTCGTTCGGGCAGTTTCAGTTTGCCGACACCAATGCCGATCGCGCCCGAACTTACCAGTATCACTTGTTTGCCGCTGTTGTGGAGGTCGCTCAGAACCTTGCAGAGCATTTCCATTCGGCGGAGATTGACACGTCCGTTTTCATAGGTCAGCGTAGAAGTGCCGACCTTTATCACGATTCTTCTTGTTTGAAAAGTATTCATAATTATCTGCTCCATTTATTGAATATTCCTTTTACCAATTATCATACCACAATTTTCAATTACGGTCAACTTGTAATGCGGCAAATGACAGGGCAACCGCATGAAAAAATCTCTGATATTTGTGCAAAATTACCTGTTTTTTGCTTATGATTTAACCAAAAATATCATTATAGG
>CADCRH010000110.1 GCA_902803805.1 uncultured Ruminococcus sp. | reverse complement strand
GTTGTATAAAGATGATTCACTATTCATTATTCTTTTTTTCGCCGTTTGGCTCGCCGCCCCTCTAAGGCGCGCGAGTGAAACGGTTTTATACTATAAAAAAATCCGCCTGACATATCTCAATTGATACGTCAGACGGATCATTTCATTTCAGCGCAGCCGCTTCCTGTCACCCCGCAGGGCAATTATGCATTATGAATTGCTTACAGGTTGACGGGAGTGCTGCCCCAGATGGTTTCGGCATAGTCACGGATAGATCTGTCAGCGGCAAAGCGTCCTGCTTTTGCAATGTTGACAAGTGACATTTTGTTCCAGTTTGCGGAATCGAGATACAGCTTTGAGGCTTTCTGCTGTGTTGTTGCATAGTCCGCAAAGTCTGCCAGAACCATATACGGGTCACGCGTGGAAAGAGAAGTGTATATATCGTCAAAGCGTGAGCCGAATTCCGAACGGATACCGTCAACCGACCTTCTGATGTCCTGATTGTTGTTGTAGGGGACAGCAGGATTGTAACCCTGTTTTTTGAGAAGGTTGACTTCGGGGGTAGTCATACCGAAGATGAGTGCGTTGTCATCACCGACAACTTCGTGAATTTCAACGTTGGCGCCGTCCAGTGTGCCGAGTGTGATGGCACCGTTGATCATAAATTTCATATTGCTTGTGCCCGATGCTTCGGTGCCTGCAAGAGAGATCTGTTCGCTGATCTCCGCAGCAGGGATGAGCTTTTCGGCAACTGATACACGGTAGTCCTCCAGATAGACCACTTTCAGTTTTTGGTTCACTCTGGGGTCATTATTGATCTTATTGCTCAGTTCGACAATAAACTGAATGATCTGTTTTGCGAAATAGTAGCCCGGAGCCGCTTTTGCACCGAAAATATAGGTTTTCGGTTTGAACTCCGCATTCGGGTTATCACGAAGCCAGATATAGGTGCTGTAGATATGGAGCGCGTTCATCAGCTGGCGTTTATATTCGTGCAGACGTTTGACCTGTACATCAAAGATGGAATCGGTATCAACGATAATGCCGTTATTTTCTTTGATGTATTTTGCCATACGCTCTTTGTTTTCTTTTTTGATTTTTGCCAGTTTTTCAAGGACTGCCGTATCGTTCTTGTAAGCCATCAGACCTTCCAGTGCGTTGGCGTCCGTGATGAAGCTGTCGCCGATCAGATCCGTGATAAGGTTGGCAAGACCGGGGTTGGACTGATTGAGCCAACGGCGGTGTGCAATACCATTGGTGACATTCTTGAATTTTTCGGGAGTGACTGTATAGAAATCGTGGAATACGGAATCTTTCAGAATTTCACTGTGGAGTTTTGAAACGCCGTTGACGGAGTGACTTGCGATAACAGCCAGATTCGCCATTCTGACAATGCCGTCATTGATCACTGCCATTCTTCCGATCTTCCAGCCGTCAACGCCTGCTTCGTGCATTTGCTGGCAGAAGCGCTTGTTGATCTCCTCAACGATCTGATAGATACGGGGCAGCCTTCTTGCGAACAGTTCCACCTGCCAGCATTCCAATGCCTCGCTCATAACCGTATGGTTGGTATAGGCAATGGTTCTGGTAACAATATCCCACGATTTATCCCAGTCATAGCCGCACTCGTCAAGGAGAATCCTCATCAGCTCCGGAACAGCGAGAACAGGGTGTGTATCGTTCAGGTGGATGGCAACCACTTCGGGAAGATTATCAAGAGAATTGTAATTTTTCAGATGTCTTTGGATAATATCCTGAATTGTAGCCGATACAAGGAAATACTGCTGACTCAGACGCAGGCTCTTACCCTCGGAATGATTATCTTCCGGATAAAGGACTCTGGTAATGCTTTCCGCAAGTGCTTTTTGTTCCATAGCCCGGACGTAATCGCCGGAGTTGAACAGTTTCATATCGAAATTGTCCGAGGTAGCAGCCCAAAGGCGCAGTCTGCTGATACCCTTGCCGCCATCGCCCGGTACGAGCATATCAAACGGTGTGGCAATGACCTTTGTCGCATTTTCGATTTCAATGGAATGATGTCCTTCATCCCACGTTTCTTTGATGTGGCCGTCAAAGTAAACCGGAATAGACTTTTCGGGGTGCGGCTGAAGCCATACCGAACCGCCCGGAAGCCAGAAATCGGGAAGTTCCGTCTGCCAGCCGTCCACGAGCTTCTGTCTGAAAATACCGAATTCGTAGCGGAGAGAATAGCCCATTGCGGAATAATCCTGTGTTGCCAGACCGTCAAGGAAACAAGCCGCCAGTCTTCCCAAGCCGCCGTTGCCCAGACCTGCATCGGGTTCACACTCATAAATATTGTCGATCTTAATATCAAGGCTTTGAAGCGCCTGTTTCATTGTTTCTTCCAGACCGAGGTTATAAAGGTCGTTTTTGAGCGAACGTCCCATCAAAAATTCCATACAAAGATAATAGACTGTCTTTGACTGCTGCTTCGTTGCTGCGGCAGTAAATGCTTTATGCTGTTCGCGCATAATATCACGAAGCACCAGTGCGACAGCCTTGTAATAATGCTCGTCTGTTGCGTCGATAGGTGTAACACCGAAATTATGTGAAAGCTTTGCAATGATCAGTTCGCGAGCCTCGCTCGGTGTCAGTTTTGATTTTGACATAATAATTTGCCCCCTCCAAATTTTGCCGTTAGTAAAGAGTGATTTTCATAACTTAAAAATCATTCCCCAGTTTTTCATCGGAATTATTTTAGCAATTTAAAAATAATTCTTAATCATTATACAATATCTTTTATGGATTTTCAACCAAAAATTCATAAAATTTCGTCGAATATAGTTGATTTTTTGAATTTCATAAAAAATCGTTGCAATTCTTTCGATTATTCTTTTATATTTTTGCGAAATGTATTATAATAACAATAATGGACTATTTATATCAAGATTGGACGTGAATTTTTTATGAAAAGTGAAAATCCCGTAAAAAATAAAGTCAAGGTAACGATAGCAGGCAATCAGTTTACAGTCATCAGTGAGGAGAATGAAAGTTATACACAGGGAATCGCTGATGAACTGAACGAAAGTATCAATGAGATCAAAGGTGCCAACAAAAGTGTGTCCACAACAGCGGCAGTGATTCTTACCGCACTGAACTACTGCGATATGATCAGGCAGAACAAAAGCGATTCCGAGACCCTGCGCAAACAGCTGGAAGAATATCTTGAAAATGCCGCAAAGGACAGGGAAACCATTACGGAGCTTCGTACAGAGAACGAAAAACTGAAAAAGGACATTGAAACCTACCGCAAACGACTGGGCGACACCGGACACAACGGAGCACCCGTTTCCACTGCCGTGCGGTCTGCCAAAAAAACCGTATCGGAGCAGGAAGAAGCCGCCGAGGATGAAACCGAATTTTTCTACACAGACAGCAAGGACATCAAAAAACACAAAAATAAAAAATAGTCATTTTCCGACCGCCATCTTTTGAAAAAACGGCGGTCAATATTTTAATTGAAAAATGCCGCTATATTTATTTTATTACCGTAAGGGGGAAAATATGAAAAAACTTGAAATTTTGGCACCGGTCGGCGGGATGGAATCCGTCTATCCTGCCGTCAGAACAGGCGCGGACGCTGTCTATTTGGGAGCGTGGAAACTGAGTGCGAGAACCTCCGCTCAGAATTTTCAGCGTGAGGAACTGCGTGAAGCAGTTGAATACTGTCACGCGAGAGGTGTCCGTGTGTATCTTGCCTGTAATACGCTGCTGCACGACAGCGAGCTGAAAGAGGCAGCAGACCTCATTATGTATGCGTGCAGTATTCCCGTTGACGCGCTGATTATGCAGGATTTGGGGCTTATATCGCTTGTTCGTCAGGCAGCGCCCGATATGAGGATTCACGCTTCTACGCAAATGTCGGTCCATACGTCGAAAGGGGTGGAGCTTCTTGCGGAAATGGGGTTCCGGCGTGCTGTTTTATCGAGGGAACTGAGCCGAAAGGAAATAGAAGAAATTGCAAAGGTCAGTCCGATCGAGTTGGAAGTGTTTGTTCACGGGGCATTATGTATGAGTGTTTCGGGACAATGCTATTTCAGCGCAATGCTCGGTTCCAGAAGCGGCAACAGAGGAGCGTGTGCGCAGCCGTGCCGCCTGCCGTTTGCCGTAAAAGGCGGCACCGGACACGATCTGAGTTTAAAGGACAACTCTGTGATACCGTATCTGAGAGAGCTTCGGGATATGGGAATCGCTTCGGCAAAAATCGAGGGCAGAATGAAACGTCCCGAATATGTGGCAGTCAGTGTTGCCGCCTGTCGGCAAAGTCTTGACAAAGGCAGTGTCGATGATGACCTTTCCGAAAAGCTGTCGGCGGTATTTTCCCGTTCGGGCTTTACGGACGGGTACTATACAGGAAAGCGCGGTGTCGATATGTTCGGCATACGCTCAAAAGAGGATGTGACAAGTGCCACGAACAAGATTTTTAACTCGATTCACGCGATGTACAAGAATGAAGCGCAGAGAATTCCGATTGACGCGAATCTTGAATTGCGGAAACACCAAAAGGCAAAACTGACGGTTCGGGATGATGACGGAAATGTCTGCGAAGTGCTCGGTGCTGTTCCCGAAAATGCGCTGAAAACCGCACTGAATACGGAAAAATGCCGTTCATATCTGTCCAAAACGGGCGGAACACCGTTCAGACTGCGTGAGTTTTCGACAAAACTTGACAAAGGACTTTTTATGTCGGCGCCCGAACTGAACACGTTAAGACGTGACGCATTGGAAACACTTCTTGAAAAAAGAACGGTTCGCCGACCAATCGAATTTTCAACCATTGACTTTCCCGAAACCAACACACGCAGACAGGCACCGCCGAAAGGGGTACGGGCGAGATTTACCAACGGAAACATTTCGGATGATTTTTTGGACTGTGAGCTGATCTATGTCCCGATCAGCCTGAAAGACGAAGAATATGATTCCTTGTTGGACAGGGGATTTGCCGTTGCGGTTGAGATTCCGAGGGGAATGTTCGGCAGGGAGAAGCATATATATGAACGTCTGAAAACAATACGATC
Organism: uncultured Ruminococcus sp.; assembly: GCA_902803805.1. Lineage (GTDB taxonomy): Bacteria > Bacillota > Clostridia > Oscillospirales > Acutalibacteraceae > UBA1213. The sequence goes on along the minus strand of CADCRH010000110.1, from coordinate 1,363 downwards.
ATTTGGTATTAATGAGGTGCTTGCGTCCAATCTCGGTGCGGTACAGCTGGCAAAATCGCTTGATATGGAGATACACGGCGGTTTCGGGCTGAATATCACCAACACACAGTCGGTAAAATGGGCGGAGCAGCAGGGACTTCTTGATGTGGAAGTTTCTTTTGAGCTGACGTTGGAGCAGATCGCACAATTGGGCGGAACAATGCCGCTCGGTATCATCAGTTACGGACGGCTGCCGTTAATGCTGACACGCAACTGTCCTGCACAAAATGACGGAAAGAAATGTAAATCCTGCAAAAATGCCCCTGTTCTGACAGACAGGAAGCAGATACAGTTTCCAATGCAGTGTGACGGGAGTTGTACGGAAATTCTCAATTCAGTGCCCGTTGTTTTGTTCGACAGGAAAAATGAAATACGCGGTGTTGATTTTGAAGTTTTGCGTTTCAGTGTTGAAAACTCGGTTGAAACTGGGGAAAATCTACAGTTTTTCCACCAAAAAAAATGCTTTAAAAACGGATTTACACGCGGATTATACTATCGGGGTGTTGAATAGTTGAAAACTCGGTGTTAAAAGTTGAAAGTGTTGAAAACAATGAAAAAGGAGAGCAACCAAAATGAAAACAGTTAAGATCAAAAAATTGAGTGAAAAGGCGGTCATTCCGCAGAGAGCAACCGAAGGTTCGGCAGGAGCCGACCTGTATGCATGCATAAACGAGCCTGTGACAATTGCACCGGGCGAGCTTGTGAAAATTCCGACGGGAATCGCCATCGAACTTTCCGACAAGGGATATGCTGCATTTCTTTTTGCAAGAAGCGGACTGGGTGTTAAACACGGCATTACGCTTTCCAACGGTGTCGGCGTGGTTGACAGCGACTACAGGGGAGAGATCTGTGTCGGTCTGTGCAATGTTTCCAACGAAGCCTATACCATTCAGCCCAACGAAAGAGTCGCGCAAATGGTGATAATGCCTGTGGCGTGTGTACCGTTTGAGGAAGCCCAGACATTGAGCGATACGGAACGCGGTGCAGGAGGTTTCGGCTCAACGGGCAGACAATAACAGATGATGGCAGGAGAAAATCAAAAAATCGTTGATGAACAAATTTTGTAGAAATTTAAGAGGATTATTAATATAATTACACAAAAAAATATCTTGCCCTACCCCGTTTTTTCATTGTAAAGTAGAAGTCCGAAATATAACAAAATTGTAGTTGAGATTAACTGTTTTTAACGCTATAATATAAGTTGAGATTTTGACGTTGATTTTGATGGAAATACTTCTAAGAGCCTGTTTAATATCTGTGCCGTGCGGACTTTTGCAGCATCATTTTTTCGATAACAAGGAAAAAAGGCGCAGGCATACTGACG
>CADCRH010000109.1 GCA_902803805.1 uncultured Ruminococcus sp. | reverse complement strand
TGCGAGTGACGGGACTTGAACCCGTACGTCGTAAAACACACGCCCCTCAAACGTGCCTGTCTGCCAATTCCAGCACACTCGCAAATCTATTTTTCTGAGAACATTAATTATTATACACACCCTTATCCCCTTTGTCAAGTGTTTTTTGAAATTTTTTTCAAGATTCCCTTTCAATGCCCTTGCTGCTCCATCTAAAAACAAAATCAGAAGCCGCAGAACCTCTTTCTCACGGCTTCTGATTGCTCAATCGTTATAGACTGCTGCTTCCAGATACGTATATTTTGTTTTTGACCATACGACCGCTTCGTCAAAAAAGGAATGGTAGCCTTTATATTCCTTTGACAAAAACGCCTGTAATGGAGGAATCAACTCAATGCATAAGGCAGGCTTCTGATATTGGTATCGGAACCAGTTTTCCAGTCCTCCGCTATATTCGTCGGAATTTTTGGTGTTTCCGAATAACCGGTATCCGCATTTTTGGGAAATTCGGGTCGCCAATTTCAGGTCGTTCGGTATTGTCTTATTTTTGGTATCACGCCAGTAAATACAACTGCCAACGATATGCATATCCAACAGCCACTCAAATTCATTTGCTTCACAAAGGTTCATAATCGCCTTGGTTTCGGCTTCGCTGCCTGCCGACTTCCCCGGATAAACGTCACTCTCAACGCTTGCAGTCGTATTGCTGTATTCGTTTTCCCAGTTAAACGGAAAATTTCTGTTCAGATTCACTCCGTTGGCATTTGTTTTGTAGGAATCCCTGTCGAGGTCGGCAATGGCAACATTGGTTTTTTCGCTTCCTGCCGAAATATCTGTACCATCAGGGTTGGACATCGGAACAATATAAAAGGTAAATCGGTCAAGAATCTCTTTCATATCATAATCGCCGTAACTGCCGCTGAGATAATATGCCGCCGCGTATTCCTCGATACAGCGCATTGTAAACGAAATGGTGATATGCTCCCGTGCGTGAATTCCTGCTACGATACACACCTTGCGGCTTCCGTTTCCCAGCGTGACAACGGGTATGTCCTTTCCCTGCTCGCTTTTTCCTGCGGAGTATCTTTTGATGAGTGCGGGATAAGCCTTTACCAGTTTGTCAATATCTTCATAGACTCTTGCGGAACTGTAGGGGGTCTGATAATCGACAACGGCGGTATTGACCCATACCTCAAGATTTGTTTCGGCAGTCATTCCGTTTTTATCCTTTGCAGTGATTTTAATACTGTTTTTGCCTCTGTGGTCGTTCAGACAAATTTTCGTCTCGTCAGATTCCGTAAATGCGGTTACACTGTGCCAGTTTCCCATTTTGTCACACAGCGAAAACTGATATTCGATCGGCTCCGCACCACCCTTAAAAACTGCTTTCGCTGTCACTTCCTGACCGAGCAGGACAGTTTCATCACTAATAGTCGAACCGTTGTCGCAAAGTGCGGCTGTTTGCTGTATGCTTTCCTCGTCCGCAAGCGTGTCAACGGTATTGTCGGAGCAGCCGCACAAAAACAGAAAGCACAGCAGGAACGATATAATTTTCAAAAATCCTGATTTTTGTTTTTTCCTCATATTTTCACATCTTTTTACTGCGGCTGCTGAATAATGACCGCGTGTTTTCCCATTTCATTATAACGCTGCTCAAACAGATCTTTGTCATATTCTTCCAATTCGTCCGTTTCGCTCAGAGGGTCGGCAACATATACAATATTTCTTTCTTTATCGTAACCGGCGAGAACCGTACAGTGCTCATTGGCACGAAATTCTATTGTTTTGCCGTCCTCGGTTTTCCACGTATCACTGACAAAGCTTTCCGCAAGATACATTGTTGACCATAAAATAACGGGTTTGCCCTGATTCAGGTAAGCATAAAGTTCTTCCAGAGCATTTCCGTTACAGGGCTTTGCAATATAAGAGGAATCGACAGATTGAAAATATTGATTGGCTGTTTCAGCAATACAATGACTAAAGCAGCCGTAGGATTCCTCCGCATTCGGATTTCCTGCAAATTCATATTCAAGGTCGGGGCCGTATTTTTCATCATCCTTGAATTCAAAAAAGCCTATCGGCAGAAATTCATCGGCAAGCGTGTTTTTGCTGACATCGAAACCGTAATAGTTAAGGCATATTGCCAACGATGTCACCTCACAGCCTGTCGGAAGTTCAGGCTCGGAATACTGGCATATATTTTCTACAGGAAGGCAAGTTGAGCTGTGCAGCGTCTTTTCAATATATGCAGTGCTGCCTGCACTGTCCTCGGCAGTAACGCGAATGGTATATTCTCCCGGCACAGTGTCAAATTTCAGATAGGCGCTTTGTACATCGGAATCGTCTTTCAGTTCCGTTTCCTCACCGTTGGGGGAAATATAAGAATAACTGTATTTGTACGGCAGCGTTCCGCCTTCAAATTCCGCACTGACAAAAAGGCTGTTGGTACCGGAACAAACATATTCGGCACTGACATTCATTGCTTTTGCCTGAAGCTCTTTTCTGGTATCCTGTCGGACGGTCACAACGAACATTTTGGTCAGTACCTCTCCAAGAGAATCGCTGATGTCCATTTTTACCGTAAATTGACAGGCAGAGGACGGCATTTTGATTTGAAACTCCGAGCCGCTCTGCTGTTTGGCATCCGACCATTTTTCATTGTCGGTCTTATGTGAAAGGCTGTAGGTATAGGGAGCCTTACCGCCCTTGACTGCCGCTTTCAGTGTAAGTGTTTCATTGACAACGGCAGTTTCGGCACTTAATGCGGTACCGTTGTCCGAAAGAGGAGAAACGCTTTCTTCATTTTTCGCCTCTTTTCCTGATGAGGAACGCAAAGCAGAGGTATTCGCTTCGGAGGTTTTCTGCTCTGTCAGAAAGCACCCCGACATTGAGCCGATCGCAACACTTGCTGCAACAGCATAGATCAATAGCTTTAATTTCATTACTTTCACATTCTTTTCAGAAGTATTTACTCTATCCTAACAGAAAAAACGCATTATGTCAAATGCAATTCATAATTGCCCTACGGGGAATGGCAAGTGGTTCCGCTGACGGAAATTTTTGATATTTTATTGAAAAAACCGTTGGAATGGTGTATAATCTTTTCAAGGACGTGAGCAGCGATGGAACAAAAGAAACCCCGTTTCAAAAAGAAATACCAGAATCTGAAATTTAAAGACGATTTTATG
>CADCRH010000108.1 GCA_902803805.1 uncultured Ruminococcus sp. | reverse complement strand
TTTTCAATTTCACGTTAATCAAACAACAATGATTTCCATATTTTTATAAAAGTAAGAATCTTTATTCCTCTAAAAGCAGCGATTATCACAAAAATTAGTTGATGCATACCACAATTATTCCTAACAATTTTATTATATACCTTTCTTGCCAAATTTCAACAAAATTGAAAAACTTTTTAAAATATATGATAATAATACGAAAATCACCCTATTTTTTCAGACAAATAGGGTGATTTGTTCAATCTGTATGTTTTAATGCTTTTTGATATGTGCGTACATACAACACAAAGACGCCGACTGCGGCTAAAAGAAGAACTGCTGAAATGAGATAAAAGGAAGACAGCACTCCGTTAATATAATTAGTGAACAGATTATACAGTGACCTTGTTGTAATATTCACCTTTTCTATTTTTCCCGAAAGAAAAACAATAGTCGGCAATACGGTCACCGATAGAAAACCGCCGCTCAGCCCGTAGCAAATATATCTGAAGCGTCTGTGCTTGAATCTGTTGGTAAAGACGATCAGTACGATCAATATCACCGCTGCTGCCGCTAACGAAAGTGTAATGATCAACAGAGGGGTCTTGGTTTTGTCAATATAATTGGCAATGGTAGAGAAGAAGGTAATCGAAATTTGGTTCACATAAATTTCTGTGGCTTCATTTACAAAATTGGCAATATATTCGTTTGTATGTTCGTTTGTCTTGATATTGTTATCCTTAATATAAACATCCACCGCTTCATACAGCTTTTGCTTAAAGACTGTCGTATTGACAAGGGTGTTATCCCCCGAATAGAATGACGCGATATAATCCTGCACTGCCGTATCGATCCCATAATCATCAACAAAGTTTTCGGCAAATTCATTGCTTAATCCGCTTGCATTGCAGAGATTTTTCAGTTCCGTTTTCATCTCGCTCTTTACCATCTCATAGTAGCCGTTATTGCCCATTACGGAAAGCATATAATCTTGGGAAAACACTGTCATTTCCAGCACGGTGCAGATCGACAACAGGAAAAGCACCAGCGAAAGGAAAAACGCTACCACGCCATATACCAGCGGCTTGATTTTTGATTTATTTCTTTTCATCGCTGTCCTCCCCTATCAACTGTTTTTATCAATGACAGGTCCCGACACAGGCTTTGCATAGACAAAGCACCGCAGCGGCGTCAATCCAAGCTCATCAAAGGGATAACAGGTATAGAGAATCAGATTTTCGTTTTCTGCCGCCAAATCATAAGCTGAACTGTCGTTACAGTCTTTTACCTGAATATCAGTGATCTCATATTGATAATTGCCGTAGTTCGTTCTGATTTTAATGATCTGACCCTTTTTCGCATATTTCAGTCCGTTAAAATACGTATTGTTGTGACCTGCAATTAAAATGGTTTTTCCATATCCGGGAATGGAACTCCCATTGTAGATTCCGACACCATTGCTCAGTACGGTCGTATCATCACCGAAAAACAGTTTTGCGTTTACCTGACAGTCCTCAATGATCAGTTCTCCAAACTGATTTCCAAATGACGGAAAGGTAAAGCTTGAAATGCTGACTGTTTCTTTTGCGGATTTCGTTTCGTTACTGCTGTTTCCGGTGATATTGGTTTCTGTGCTTTCCTCAACGGGAACAAAGATATTTTCATACTGTGAGGAAAAATTTTTCTCCGTATCCGAAAAAAACATATCCGCCAGCGAAAGATAAGTGGATGCCGCCGGCAGGACTGCCAAACAGACGATCAGATAGATCACCGCACAAAAACAAATGGGAAGAATAATAAAATTCTTCCCATTAATGGAATGATGTCCCGAACTGTGCTTAGGCATTTTCGGAAACAGTGCTTTTCTTTGTCTTTATAAGGTAAACGCCTGCCGCCGAAACGAGAAGGATACCTGTACCCGCAATTGCCGTAACACCCGGAATGTTGAAATCGGCACCTGTTGTTTTGATCGGGTTAGAATCTATTGCACTGCTTGTTAAACCGCCGCTCGACTTTGTGGTGGTTGAGCCGGAGGTACTGCTGGATGACGGAGTGTTTGTGCTGCCACTGCCTGTAGAAGATGTTCTTCCGATAGTAGCAGTAAATACAACTTTACCGTCTTTATCAACAATATCAGCTTTTCTGGAAGATTTTTGATAAGAAATCGTAAGAGAAATAACCGATGTAATTTCTTTACACTTAGACACAAAAGTATCAACCTGTGAATCTGTCAATGATTCATAATTTGATGCACCTGTGCTTGTAAGATAATCTTTAGCAGCGTCAATTCTTTTGATAATTTCTTTTGATTCTTCTTCTGTAATATCAACAGTATTGAAATAATTCTCTGCCTGATTGATATAGTTGACCGGTAAAGACTTCTCATTACCTGCCATTTTTACAGTCGTGCGAAGTTCATCAAGAATTCTCTGCTCAGCATCGTTAATGCCTGCTGCAAAAGCAGTTGCCGAAACCGAGGCTGCAACGGTTGCTGTCAAAATTCCTGCAACGAGCATCTTAAAAATCCTCTTCATACATAACTTCCTTTCTAAAAAAAAAATAAGTACAAGTTTAGTTGAAGAAACTACACTTTCAATTAAACTTGGCTTCATTATAATACAATTGTTTAAGTTTGTCAATATCATAATTACCACTTTAACCCTAATGGGCAAGAAGTCCCCCGCCTCTAAGGCGGTGGGATGAATTGCCCGTCAGCCATAAGGCTGACTCAGGGCAACCGCATGAAAAAATCTCTGATATTTGTGCAAAATTACCTGTTTTTTGCTTATGATTTAACCAAAAATATCATTATAGG
>CADCRH010000107.1 GCA_902803805.1 uncultured Ruminococcus sp. | reverse complement strand
GTGGTTAATATTATCCCAACCCCAGAGCCACGTGTTGGAAACTTTTGATTCCGAACCGAGAAACTGGATGGGATATTCCGTCTTTCCAAAGGTGATTGTTCCTTTGGGGAAATTAATGCTCCAGCGGCTGTTTTTTACGATTCTCTCACCGCAGGCGGTCTGAGTGGCGATGGACTGACCGAGGCAGGCAGAAAATACTTCTGTCCAGTCCGAAGTGTTGATGGCAATATTGTTGATGGTTTCCATTGTTGTTCTTCCTTTCTGTAATGTATTATTATTGTAATATATATGGGTTCAAAAGTAAACAACCAAAACTGTGCTTGAAAAAATATCTGTTACTGTACAACTGTACCGATTAAAATATAAAATACTGTGTAATTGTACCTATCATAATATTTTATTTTGTCTATTGTTAAGAATACAGTTTATGGTATAATTTTTTATATCACCTATGAAATCTATCAAAAAGGAAGGTATTAAATAATGTCGGAAAACAGATATGAATTGAATAAAAATCTTGCACAAATGCTCAAGGGCGGAGTGATAATGGATGTTACCACTCCTGAACAGGCGAAAATCGCAGAAGCCGCAGGTGCGTGTGCAGTAATGGCATTGGAAAGAATCCCTGCCGATATTCGTGCGGCAGGCGGCGTATCAAGAATGAGCGACCCGAAAATGATCAAGGGAATTCAGAAAGCGGTATCAATTCCCGTTATGGCAAAGGCAAGAATCGGTCATTTTGTGGAAGCACAGATTCTGGAAGCGCTGGAAATCGACTATATCGATGAAAGCGAGGTTCTTTCTCCTGCTGATAATACCTATCATATCGATAAAACAAAATTCAAAGCTCCGTTTGTGTGCGGTGCGCGCAATCTTGGTGAGGCACTTCGCAGAATTGCAGAGGGTGCATCGATGATTCGTACAAAAGGGGAAGCAGGTACGGGCGACGTGGTACAGGCGGTGACTCATATGAGAGCGATACAGAGCGGTATCCGTGAAATTGCTTCCTTGCGTGAGGACGAACTTTATAACAAAGCAAAGGAGCTTGCTGTTCCGCTTCATCTTGTGGAGTACGTACACGAACACAAAAAACTGCCTGTTGTGAACTTCTCGGCAGGCGGTGTGGCAACTCCTGCCGATGCGGCATTAATGATGCAGTTGGGCGCAGAGGGTGTCTTTGTCGGTTCGGGTATCTTCAAATCGGGCAACCCCGAAAAGAGAGCAAAAGCCATTGTACAGGCTGTCACCAACTATAATAATCCCAAAGTGTTGGCTGAACTGTCGGAGGATTTGGGCGAAGCAATGGTCGGAATCAATGCGGACGAAATAGAAATCCTTTTGGCGGAGCGTGGTGTTTGATATGACAATTGCGGTTCTTGCATTGCAGGGAGCGTTTGCGGAACACGAGAAAATTCTGAACGCTCTTAAAATTGATACCTTTCAGATACGAACGAAAGCAGATGCTGAGAGAGAATTTGATGGTTTGATACTGCCAGGCGGAGAAAGCACAACGATTGGAAAGCTGTTAAAAGATTTAGAGATATTTGATGTTCTGAAAAGAAAAATCGAAAACGGACTGCCTGTGTTCGGAACGTGCGCAGGACTGATACTTCTTGCAAAAGATGTTGTCAATGACAACCGTAAATATTTTGACGTAATGGACATCAAGGCACACCGCAACGCTTACGGCAGACAATTGGGAAGTTTTGAAGCAATTAGTACTTTCGGCAATATTGACAACGTGCCGATGGTATTTATCAGGGCACCGTTTATCGAGAGCGCAGGCGAGGGAGTGGAGATTCTTTCCGTGGTTGAAAACAGAATCGTTGCCGCAAGACAAAAGAATATATTAGTCACAGCATTTCACCCCGAATTACTGCCCGACTATACAGCGATCCATCAATATTTTATTGACAATATCATCAAAAAATAAAAAATCCGTTCGCAGACGCTTTTTCAGAAATCTGCGAACGGAATTTTTATTGTGCCTGTTCCTGTCTGGCGGCTAATGCACGGGTGATAAGTCTGTAAATGCCGTCAGCGACAAAGATGATTCCGACCGAAATCGAATAGAATTTAATTGTTGAGGACGGAACGATCAAAACGCATAATCCCATTACCGTGAAAATGCCTGCTTTGATGGCAAGCCATATTTGATCGGACTTCGTTTTTGATTTCTTTACACGTTCAAGATAGTTGTATGCCGTACTGAGGAAGCCGATGCCGAATACTGCACTGCTCAGGATAAACAGTGCATTTTGCTTTACAATAATGATCGCATAAATAACAATAAAGGAGATCGCGGCATATACACGGGTCTGATTCTGTTTGAAATTCCAATTTGATTCCGCAAGGTGTCTGACAGTGGAAAAAATTTGAAATACCAAAAGTGCGAAAAGAACGATCGCCACAGATACTTGTATGAAGTTTTCAGGCAGGATCAGAAAAAGCAAGCCGAATACGATCAGTGCGACTGCTTTTGCGGTGGGGGAAGTCTTAATTGTCTGTACAATTTTTCCATTGCGTATGGTGTGAAGTGTTCTGTCAAAAAGCGCCACCACGGGCAAAGAGCCGAGTTTGCGTTTCACCGTTTTGTCACTGCCCGAAAGGGTGTGCAGAATTTTATCAAAGCCGAATTTGTCACGGTTGGACAAATCGTTTAGTGTCACAACACCGCTGTTTTTCAGACTGTCAAAAATACGGTCAACGATTTTTTTGCGTTCCTCTATGGATATGCCGCCGAGCCACTGTTCCAGTGTCTGATTGATCCAGATACTTTCGGGTGCGTTTTCGTGACAGAGCGATAACTCGCCGTCACAAATTTTCCAAGTGATGATGTCGTGCTGGAGAATGCCCACAGCGCTGCTTTTGACAATCGTGCTGTTATAAAACTGTGTATCAAAGAGCTTTCCGATGACACAGAATTCGGGAATGATTTTGGTCGTTTTGTCTTTAATGCGGTCAATGTTAACGTTTTTGAAAACGTCCTCCGACAGTCCGGGCCCGTCGTTGATGTAGATATGTCTGACACGTTCCAATTTTTCTTCAGAGAGTCGTGCCGCAGCATACAGTGCGAGATTTCCGCCTTTGGAGTGACCGCCGATATAAAAGAGATTGTCGGGGTATTTTTGAATGATGGCGTCGGTATATTTAAAAGCGAGGTCGTGAGAAGCTGTCTTGCTGAAAGCCATTATAAAATCCTCACGCCAGCCGACGAGGGTTTCGTCCGTACCTCTGAAAGCGATATACGAAACTTTTTTATTGATATGAAACACCATAGCCGAGAACTGGAGATTTTTCTTTTCATCAATCATATCCACATAGTCGGAGATGACAACATTGCCGAAGCGGTCGGATTGAGCGGTACTGCGTAAAAATTCCTTATAGTGGTCAACATCATTGTCGGCAGTTTTGACATTAATTCCGTTGTTCGACATCAGACGCGAATACAAATCTTTCAAGGGAATATAATCCCTGCTGTTCAGCGTGCCTTTCATATCAAGATAGGTCAGAGCCGAAAAAACAAGATTATCGATTTCATTAAATTTTCTTTCATTAAAGCGAATATCACCGCGCCATTTTACATATCCCTCAATATTATCCATACTGTCACCGCCCGATTGATTTTATTAATCATAATTATATATTACTGCCCAAATTATGTCAATTGAAAAAAAGTTATTTTAGAGAAATATTTGAGATTTTTCTTCAAAATATTCATATTATTGACAGTGCTAATCATATATGTTATACACAGTGAAGCTTATTTTTAATTTGATTAAAAAATGGAGCGTAAAGTGAAAAAGAAGCGGTGTTTTGCTGTCCGAAAATAAAACCGGCTCGTACCAAATGGCAGAGCCGGTGTCAAAAAGCCGATATTTAGGCGTATAAACTGATTGAGATTGAGTGCCGTCATCAAATAGAGATTGATGATACGGGCTTGTCCTCGTAAATTCTTTCAATTGCTTCCGCAAAGACGGGAGCAACAGGAAGAATGGTGAATTTGTCAAGCATATTTTCTTCGGGAATGGTGATGGTATCAAGAAGAATTACTTCTTTGATGACACTGTTCTTGATTCTCTCAATAGCAGGACCCGAAAGAACAGCGTGTGTAGCACCTGCATAAACTTCGGTAGCACCGCCGATTTCGACAACTGCTTGTGCAGCGTTGCAGAGTGTGCCCGCTGTGTCTATCATATCGTCAACAAGAATGACTTCCTTGCCCTTCACGTCACCGATAATGTTCATAACTTCACAGACATTGGCTCTTTGACGGCGTTTGTCAATGATAGCGATAGGACAGCCGAGTCTTGTCGCAAAGTTTCTTGCTCTCGTTACCGAGCCGAGGTCGGGCGAAACAACAATATAATCGTCTGTATCGTTGCCGATTTTTTTCTTGAAATAGTTGGCAAGAATGGGAGCGCCCACCAGATGATCAACAGGGATATTAAAGAAGCCCTGAATCTGTGCAGCGTGAAGATCCATTGTCAAAACACGGTCAGCACCTGCCGTTGTGATAAGGTCAGCGACCAGCTTTGCCGAAATCGGATCTCTTGCCTTTGCTTTTCTGTCCTGACGGGCATAGCCAAAGTACGGAATAACGGCGGTGATTCTTGCCGCAGAAGCACGCTTCATAGCGTCAATCATTATCAGAAGCTCCATAATGTTGTCATTGACAGGAGCACAGGTTGACTGAACGATAAAACATTCCGAACCTCTGACGGATTCGTGAAGCGATACGGCAATTTCGCCGTCGCTGAAACAGGTAACTTCGGATTTGCCGACAGGAATGCCAAGACAAGCAGCAATTTGCTGTGCTACGGCTCTGTTAGCGTTGCAGGTAAAGATTTTTATATCCTTGCCGTGAAAATTCATTTGAATCTCTCTCCCCATTTTTAATTTGTCCAAAAAACGGAAGCCGGTTGCCGCGGTGGGCAAGACGAAGCTTCATAACATTCAATTTTATTTTAACCCCTATTTGTCGAAAAATCAAGTTTTTATGCGAATAACAATCAGCAAAGAAAAATAATTGTATCTTTTGCGAAAAAAAACATCCAAAAACCCAAAATATGATTCATTATGCACAATGTAAAAATTGGCAATTATCGACTTTCATTTTTGACGACTGTGTTTGAGATGTTCGTTCCGTCGGAAATTTTACAATTTTCGATCAGCGCCGCAGGGCCTATCTCACAAAAACTGCCGATCGTTGTGTTTCCCCTGATGACGCTTGACGGCAGGATAACAGTGTTGGCACCGATTTGAACATCTTTGCCGATCATAACACCGTCCGTACAGGGAATCACTACACCGTTTTTCATATGTTCGTTAAGGATTCTTTTTCTTGCTATCTCGTTGAGCTGCGCAAGCTGAATACAGTCATTTGCTCCGAGAACAGAATCAGCATTGTTCGCCTTGAATGCCAGAACGGTTCTGCCGCTGTTCTTTGTCAGCGCAATCGTGTCCGTCAGATAATATTCTCCTGTCAGCTCGCTTTTTTGTATTTTTCCCAATGCATCGATCAGGGTATTGACCTCAAACCAGTACGCTCCCGAATTGATTTCGCGAATCTTGCGAATCTCGTCATTGGCTTCCTTTTCCTCAATGATCGCCTTTAGCTTATCACTGTCGTTCTGTTTGTCCGATTCACGGACGATCCTGCCATAGCCTGTCGGATTTTCGACCTCTGCCGAGATCACCGTACAGCCGCGGTTACTGCTGTGGTTGTGTGCGTCAAAGGCTTTCTGTATCGTCGTTACATCAATAAACGGACCGTCACCGTTCAGAATTAATACATCGCCGCTTTTGTGTCTTTCCAGAAAGTCAGCAGCCTGCATTACAGCGTGACCCGTGCCCAAACGCTCAGACTGAAAGACCGTTTCCACCGTAAACGGGAGTGACTGTAAATATTCATCTACAAATTCTCTCTTACTGCCCGTGACAACGCAGATGTCCTCAATGCCTGCACCGCGCACAGCGTCAATGACCCATTTCAAAATAGGCTGAAACATCACTTCCGCAAGCACTTTCGGACGGTTCGACTTCATTCGTTTTCCTTCGCCGCCTGCCAGAATTACCGCACTTAATTGATTTTGCATATCATTACCTCCGAATATCATTGTGTTTTTATCTTAACACATTCTGAAACATAATGCAATTCATTGATCGAGCGAAGTGCCAATCAACACTTCGCCCGAAACCATTATTTTTTGGTGATCAGCTTTTTTAAATAAAAGGCGATCCCCGAAAAGGAAGTTGACAGGGGCAAGCCGCAGAGCGACCGCCAAAGCACATCAAAGCTGCTGCCCGTTTGCATTATGAAACAGGCGATAATCGGGAACAGCATTTGACACTGACCGATACACGCACCATAAAATGCAGCATTGTAACCATTTTTGGAAATCAGTCCTACGATAACACCCAGAAACAAATAGGTGAAAGGGAGCATTATATAGGACGGAATCGGGCAGACAATCGGCGTATCGAATACCGATCTTACCGTTATGGAGGTCACGCCCATCAGGTCAAGCGTGATACATATTAATGCGCCCGACAGAAAAAGTATCAGACCGGTTCGAGATTTTGTTCCAATAGTACGTATCTTCATAAGCAATGGTTTTTATTTGCGTTTAAAGCTGTCTTTCAGGGAGACGCTTCTGTTGAATATCAATTTATCCTTGGTGCTGTCCTTGTCAAGGCAAAAATATCCCAGACGCATAAACTGATAGTTTGCCGGTACAGCAGCATTTTCAACGGATTTTTCCGCCTTGCAGTTTTTCAGAACGGTAAGACTGTTGGGATTGATAAAATCGAGGAAATTTTTGTCGCCTGTGTCGGGTTCGGGGTCGGTGAACAGATTTTCGTACAATCTCACCTCAGCATCAACATAATTGTTGGCGTCAACCCAATGAATGGTTCCTCTTACCTTTCTGCCGTCGGGCGTATCGCCGCCTCGTGTGAGGGGGTCATACTCCGCATAAACCTCGGTAACATTGCCGCTGTTGTCCTTTTTGCAGCCCGTACATTTTACGATATAGGCAGATTTCAGGCGAACTTCATTTCCGGGATAAAGACGGTTGTAACCCTTGATTTTTTCTTCAAGGAAGTCCTCCGCTTCAATATAACATTCGCGCGTGAAAGTAATGGTGCGGCTGCCGTCCTCCGGTTTATTGGGATTGTTTTCGACCTCAAAGGTTTCCGTTTTGCCTTCGGGATAGTTGGTAATGATCAGCTTGATCGGGCGGATGACCGTCATTACGCGCTGTGCATTCAGGTTCAGATCCTCGCGCAGACAATGTTCCAAGAAGTTGTATTCTACTACACTGTTTGTCTTTGCGACACCGATTCTCTCGCAGAAGTTGCGAATCGAAGCAGGTGTATAACCACGGCGGCGAAGTCCGCAGAGTGTGGGCATACGGGGGTCATCCCAACCGTTGACATAGTTTTCTTCCACAAGCTGACGAAGCTTGCGCTTGCTCATTACCGTATTGTTAATGCCAAGACGCGCAAATTCGATCTGACGGGGTTTTGCCGGTACGGAAGTGTTTGCAATGACCCAGTCATAGAGCGGTCTGTGGTCTTCAAATTCAAGCGTACAGAGCGAGTGGGTGATTCCCTCGATCGCGTCCTCAAGAGGGTGCGCAAAGTCATACATAGGATAGATACACCACTGATCGCCTGTGCGGTGATGGCTAATGCGGTTGATTCTGTATAAAACAGGGTCACGCATATTGAAGTTGCCGCTGTTGAGGTCGATTTTGGCACGAAGCGTCATTTTGCCGTCCTCAAATTCGCCGTTTTTCATACGCTCAAACAGGTCAAGACTTTCTTCAATCGGTCTGTCGCGGTACGGACTTTTGGCAGGATTGGTGAGGTCGCCGCGGTTTTCGCGCATTTGTTCAGGTGTCAGCTCACATACATAGGCAAGCCCCTTTTTGATCAGCTCCACAGCATATTCATACATCTGCTCGAAATATTCCGACGCAAAATAAAATCTGTCATCCCATTTGAAACCGAGCCACGAAATATCTTCTTTAATTGCGTCAACATACTCAACATCTTCTTTGGTGGGGTTGGTGTCGTCCATACGAAGGTTACACTTTCCGCCGAAGCGCTCCGCCATTCCAAAATCAACGCAAATTGCCTTTGCGTGACCGATATGAAGATAGCCGTTAGGCTCCGGGGGAAAACGTGTGTGTACCTCTTTGCCCTCATACTGTCCGCCCTCGGCAATATCCTCCGTGATAAAGTCATAGATAAAGTTGCCTGCGGCAAGCTCTGTATTGTTTATTTCATCAGCCATTTCCTTTTCCTCCTGTAACATTTGTTAACTGTCATTTTCTGTCTGCCTTATTTCTTACGGTTCCCGCAGGGTAATTATGAATTTTCAGTAAGTTTGTCAAGACCCTTTTTCAGTCTTAACATTGATTCCTCTTTGCCGAGAATATCGAGAATTTCAACTGCTCCGCCGGGGGTCACAGTCATACCCGAAGCAGCAATTCTGACAGGCCACATCACGGTTCCGTTCTTTACTTCCAGCGATTTGGCAAGGTCGATCAGACAATCGTGTATCGAATCGTGCGTCCATTCCGGAAGCGCGTCCAGTGCGTTGATCGCTGCCGAAAGCATAGGCGCGGAATTTTCCAGTGTGGTTTTGCTTTTTTTGTTGACAAACAGATCTTTCTCATATTCGGGCTGTGTTTCAAAGAATTCGATTTTTTCGGGAATCTGTGAAAGGACAGTGGTTCTCTGCTGTAAGATAGACGCCACTTTTATCCAGTCAAGCTCTTTGGTCGTAACGGCTTTTTTGAAGTAGGGCATAGCGGTTTCCGCGAATTGTTCTACCGTCATTGCTTTGATATATTCGGCGTTGAACCATTCAAGTTTGTCATAGTCAAATACAGCAGGCGATTTGCTGATACCGTCAATCGAGAAGTTTTCGATCAGTTCCTCAATAGTGAAAATTTCTCTGTTGTCCTTTGGCGCCCAGCCGAGAAGCGCAATATAGTTAATGATCGCTTCGGGCAAATATCCTTTGCTCACAAGATCTTCAAAGCTTGTTGCACCGTGACGCTTGGAAAGCTTTGAGATAGAGCCGTCATCATTTTTGCCCATAATCAGCGGAAGATGGATATAGGTCGGAATTTCCCAGCCGAAAGACTCGTAAAGAAGATTGTATTTCGGTGTGGAGGAAAGGTATTCGCTGCCTCTGACAACGTGAGTGATGTCCATTGTATGGTCGTCGATCACATTGGCGAAATTATAGGTCGGGTAGCCGTCAGCCTTAATGAGGATCTGATCCTGAAGTTCCGAATTGTCAACCGAAATCGTACCAAAAACAGCGTCCTCAAATGTCGTGGTGCCTTCCAACGGCATTTTCTGACGAATTACATACGGTGTACCGCTGTCAAGCTGTTGTTGAATTTCTTCCTTGGAAAGACCGCGGCAGTGTCTGTCATAGCCTGCACCGAGGTCGTCGGAGTTCTCGCGGAGAGAATCAAGACGCTCTTTGGTGCAGAAGCAGTAGTATGCTTTGTCATTCTCTATCAGCTGTTTTGCATAGGGCATATACATCTCTTTGCGTTCGCTTTGGACATACGGACCGTATTCGCCGCCGATGTCGGGACCTTCATCGTGTATTAGCTTTGCTTGCTTTAATGTATGATAAATAATATCCACAGCACCCTCTACTTTACGTTCCTGATCGGTGTCCTCGATACGGAGCACAAATGTACCGCCGAGCGATTTGGCGATCAGGTATTCGTACAGTGCAGTTCTCAGATTGCCGACGTGCATAAAGCCTGTCGGACTCGGAGCAAATCTTGTTCTTATCTTGTCAGACATTGTTATTTCACCCTTTTATCATTTTCAATCAATCGTTTGCAATACGACTATCTTTTAATTATACCAAATTCTGAAATATATTCAACCGAAAAGAACAAAAAATTCATTGACATAATTTTTTTGCGATTATATAATGGAAGAAAAATTTGTAAAGGGAAGTGCAGTATGAGCAGTATTCAGCAGTTGATCCAAATTTACGGTCAGACGAACGACAAAAAGTTTCTTCATCAGATCATCTCTCAGATCAATACCAACGAAACGATATGGGTCGCCTATTCACCCGTTACCAAAAATCATTATATCGACTATATCAAAGGCGCACCGACAGCGTTTATTTTTTCAGAGGAGGGATTCTGTGAGGATTTTAAAGTGTTTCTTGCAAAATCGGGTGTTAAAATCGAAACAATGGAATGCAGTGCAGGGGACAGGACAGCATTGTTCAGCGATATGTACAGAAGCGGTATTGAACTGATCGTCGTAGATAATGGAAAAACACTTCTTTATGTTGATCTGTCGGATATTGCGGAAAAGCCCGACCATTTTGATCTTCCGCCCGAACAACAGCCCGTTTCCAATCCGAAACTTCTGCGAAGTGCCGATTATTTTTTTGAGCTGTTCGATTCAAAAGGCGACAGCAGGAGTATGGAACCTATAATGCTGAAAGAAATCTATGAAAGCCAGTATCTTTTGCCCGTTCTCACCGATGAAGCCGCAAAGAACGGAAAGTCGCTGTTTGAAGTGAAAACGGAAGAAGGACAGATGCTCAATATCCCTGCTTTGACAATGAAAGACGGTCGGCACTGTATTCCGGTCTTTACCGATTGGACAGAACTGAAACGCTTTGACAAAAATCAGCTTTGCAGCGGCAATATTATTCTCTTTGACAATATTGCCGATTTCTGCCAAGACGGCGCAAGCGTTGTTATCAACCCGTTCGGCTTTAATATGGTGATTGACCAAAGCGCCATTGCGGCTATCAGAAAAGCTGCCAATATCGGCAATGATGACATTACTGTTTTTAACATCGAAACGATTTCTAATGAAATGGCGGCGGCGCTGATCGAACAACTGGAAAAATCGGGAGCGGCAAAAAGTGCGTATCTGCGCGGTATTCGTCAAAACGGTGTTTCGGGCTATCTGTTGATTATTGATATTAACGAGGGCGGAGAAGAAAAAATCGCCGCCCTTCCGCAGGCGATCCTGCCGTTGACAGAGGGGGTTCCGATCACCCTTGTTAAATACAAATCGGAATTCGGCAGACAAGCCGCACAGGGGCAAGAGCCGTTCTACCAAAAAGTCATCATTGAAAGCTGAATCGGGACACTACTATTCTTCCATCGGCTTGATAAACATTAAAGCGAGAACGAGAAGCAGCCCGAAGCCGCAGAAGATAATTGATTTTTCATTGAAAATTCTTGTGATGAATAAACTGATGACGATTCCCACAATGAAAAAGAGATTAATGACAGTAAATTTGAGGGCGGCTTTCAGGGCGGTTTTGTCGTGGGTTCTGCCGTAGCGGACAAGCGCTTCCGAGGCGCTGCGGAGATTTCCCGTACACATTGTTGTCGCACAGACGATTCCGTGTATTTTGCGAAAACTTTGTACCTGTAGGGAGCACACAAACGATATGAGAACATTTGCCGCCATATCATAAGCATAGGAGCTTGTATTGCTGCTAGGTATCAGCGACACCAGAATAATGACAAGAAGTTCGACCAGTATAATTATCTGTCGCCAGTGCAGATGTTTTGTATTACAGACCCGATGAATGAATTCGGCAACGATCACGCCGAGGATAAAGGCGAAAATCGGGATGAGATACAGCAATGCTTTGGTAATGTTTCCGTCAGCAAGACTTAAACCAAGAAGAACGATATTTCCCGTTTGTGCGTTGGCGAAAACACCGCCGCGCGTCATATAAGTGTATGTATCAAAATAGCCGCCGATGATGGAAAGAACGGAGCCGACAAAAAGAGTTTCCGACATCTGACGCTTTGAACGTAATTGTTTCATCTTTACCATTCCTTTCTTTATCAATGGTATATCATAACACACATTAACATCAAGTGCAATCATTTCAAATCAAAAATTACCGTAAGAGCCTGTTTAAAATCTTAGCACCGCACAGATATTAAACAGGCTCTAAAAAACCGACTTCCCGTTGTCAGATGTTTCCTCTGATTTTCGGAAGTCGGTTCAATGGTTATCAGGATATTTTATCAGTCCTCGGTCTGTTTGCCTAGGAAAGCGGCGGCGGTCTGTATCAGCTTGTTTTCGATTTCCGTGGGCAGCGTGTTTGTTTCGTTGAAAAGCATAATTACCGCGCCTGTCACGTCGCCTGACGAGATGATCGGATAGAACACCGATGCACTTCTTTCGATTCCCTCAACGGGGAATACCTTATCAACGCCGCCCGTGCTTGCAAAAAAACTCCTGCGGTTTTGGATATAATCCTCAAGGGTAGGCGTAATGCGGCGTTCAAGAACTTCTTTTTTGGATATGCCGGAAGCTGCCACAATATGGTCGTTGTCGCTGATGAGAACGGGACATTTTGAAATTTTACCCAAAACCTCGGCATACTGTTCGGCAAAGCTTGACAGTTCACCAATGGGGGAATATTTTTTAAATATTACCTCACCATTCGATTCTGTATATATTTCAAGAGGGTCGCCCTCACTGATAATATTGACACTAAGAATTTCGCCCTTGCTTGTGCGGACCCGGGCGAATGGTGTGAGTATTTCGGATTTC
>CADCRH010000106.1 GCA_902803805.1 uncultured Ruminococcus sp. | reverse complement strand
CACGGCTACCCTTTTTCGCATTTTTACAAAAGAAAATGCCCCGCCGGAGCAGGGCTGAAGTAGAATAGTAGTAAAATGAGGGGTGGGTTACTACTAAGGATTTTTTAGCGGTTAATGTAAATCAGGATTAGCGTAGGATTTGTTATTCTTCTTTGAGATTATGTACAAATACTTTTGCGTTTCGTTAATCAATTGCTTTAATTCAGATTCCCTTCGTGTAAAATCAGTTTCAGTATCTTCAAAAGAATACCACTTTATCCAATCCTCAAAATATTTCTTGATGTCAGTTAATAACATATAAGATAGATCAATGAAATCAATATCTTCAATAGTTTTCAGAGTTGTGTTGTCATTTTCTATGTTCTGACAGGGCAAATCATTGATTTTTTTGTTTTGCTTTCATTATACCATAAAATGATCAAAATAGTTATGTATCAGATAAATTTTATCAATTGATCGATGACTATCAACACAAATCATTTTGTATCTATGGCAAAGAGCCTTGAAAAACCGCTTTTGACAGTTCTTCAAGGCTCTTATGATTTCGGCTTTGCCAAATTGATGAAGTATATGATTGTTATTTTGTAATCACATTACCCGCAAATTCGATTGATACTACTTCTTCGGGGTTGACACTGATCCAGTCGTTATCCCTTACATACATCATTGAAACAACGACCTGATTTTCGGAACCTGAACCGTTCGCAGCGTACGGAAAACTGGTGAATCCTTCCAGAACCTCACCGTTGGTCAGTGTTACTTTCATCTCTTGGGAAGCAATTCCCGATTCCCAAGAATCAGCATATTCTGCATTCTGATTGTCAGAGGAAACTGCTCCGTTGGTAATATTCAGTGTGATCCTTGTATCAAAAGCGCCTGCTTCTATGTCGGAAACCTGATAATCAACTCCCTGATAGCTGAAAGTATCTTCCACTGCTTCTTTTTTGATCTCATTCGGCTTGTAGTTGAGATTCCACGAACCTTTCAGCTGAACATTCAGCTTTTCATAATCAGTAACAGTAAATTTCATCGTCACTACAAGAGTTCCATTTTCGTTCTCTTTACATTCAACGGTTCTATGAACGATCTGATTTTCACCGAGTGATTGACTTGCTTCTTTGATTTTCTGTTCGACTGCTGCTCTGTTTTTGTCAAGTTCCAATTCATCAATGCCGTTTTCGGAAAAAACAATGTCCAATGTATCAATATCCGATACGTCGTGCATCAGGTAAAGATTCGTAACAGCTACTTCCATTTTCTGACCTGTCAGTTCATACGTATCACGTTTGATATTGTAAATGCCTTTGATGGTATCGGGAGAAGTAAGCTTGTAGCTGCTGAAAGCGTATTCGTTGATATTCACGCCTTCAAATCTGTGCTGCAGCTCCTGAAAGGCAGTGAGTTTAACACCGTATTCTTCCTTATCATCCGATATGATCACGCCATCATTTGCACTATTGATACAAATGGGTTCCACATAATAACCGTCTGTCGTATCGGCAAAATTCTTACCATCTGCCCGTTTGAAGCTGACTGCCGCAACCGCATCATATCTGTCACCTGCCACACCGAGAAGCTCGGCTTCATACAAAGGATCGGTTTCTATATGGATATTGCCGCCGCTGTAGATACCGTTGACTTTTTCGCCTGCAAAATGCTCACCGAAAACGGAATTGAAGCTTCCCATTGCTCCTGCCGTTACCGTGCCGACGGCAAGTGTTGCTGCAACGGCTGCTGCGAGGACGATCAAAACTTTTTTCTTATTGTGCTTTTTGGCTGCTGTCGTTGTTTTATCTGCATTGACCTTTTTCATAAAAATCACCCTTACATTTTCCGTATTAACGCCTGTGTCCTCTATGATCGTCTGTTCGCTGAGATCGTCAATGTCCCGCTCCATATGGTCGAAAATGTTGTTTGTTTCCATCTTAATAACCCCTTTCTCTCAAAAACGCCTTTAGTTTTTCCCTTGCTCTTTTTATCTTGGATTTGACCGCTTCCAGTTTCAATCCTGTAACTTCGGCGATCTTCGGTGCTGTCTGGTAGTAATAATAATATCGAATGATGATCTCCCTGTCGGGCTGTCCGAAGCCGTCGAGTGCGTCACTCAGATCTTTTTGGAGAACCTGATTGTCGATATTGTCCGACAGTGAGTATTCATCTGCCATCACGACATCTTCTATATCGATGACATTATCCTTGGGTTTTATCTGACGCATTTTTTCTTTCGCCTTATTTTTCGCGACACCGGCGATAAAGCCTTTCAGCGAATCATCGGCTATTTTTTCGGGATGTTTCCACAGGACAAAGAACACATCCGCCGCTGTTTCTTCAATATCAGCAGTACTGAGCATCCCTCGCGATAAATTGTAAATAATTGTCGAAACGTAGGGAGTATAACTCTGAATAATTTCTTCTATTGCCGACTCGTTATGTTTCTTTAGTCCCTGTATCAGTTCGTTATCCGTCATAGCTATGTTCCTTCCCGCAAATCTGTTTTCGGAGGATTTACTGTTGTTTTTTCGGTGAAATTTCAACCTTCACTTACATAATTGCACCATCTTTGGAAAAAGGTCTGCCGTTGATCAAAAAATTTTAAAAATTTTTATTTTTGATAAAAAATACTGCTGTCAGACCTGTTCGGTTCAGACAGCAGCCAAAATACAGAACAATTTGCAGGCTTCCGAAGAAACTTTCCCCTGTAAAGAAAGGATCATCACTTTTATTGCTTGCCCCAAAATTTTGTTTCCCAGAAAGCGGAGTAGGACAGTGCATCGGACACACTGACAGCAAGATTTTCATTGAGCAAATAAGATACCCGATTCGACATATACGCTCTCGGTAAATTATGCAAAGCGAACAGACCTTCGCTGACTTTTTGCCTT
>CADCRH010000105.1 GCA_902803805.1 uncultured Ruminococcus sp. | reverse complement strand
TTTAAATCTCAGACTTTGGTATTTCTTTTTGAAATGAGATTGCTTTTTCCCCATTGTCATTCACGTCCTTGAAAATATTATACACCACTGAAACAACTTTTTCAATCAATAATATAAAAATATCCGCCCGATATATTCCACAGAAATATACCAAGCGGATTTTCTTTTGTTTGTGATAAGGAATGTTACTTAGTTTTCGTATGTTTTTGATTCCGGAACACCGTCAAGAACATAGATGGTCACATCACGGCGACCGAATACACAGCACTCATCCAGTGTGTCATAGTAAAGGTCAACAATCGCGGTGCCTTCCCAAAGTGCTCCGCCTGTATCGCCTGCTACCGCATAGCCGTAAACGACTTCACCATCGTTTGATACGATATAAAGAATCGAACCGTAGGGAATGATGTCGGGGTCAACGGCAACTACGCCATAGCGTGCGTCACGTCCCGTAGAAGTAAGCGGATGCTCCTCTTCGGAATAGTAAGCTGTACCGGAACCTGTCAGCACTCTTGTATAGCTCACTGTTTCACCCTTGGTATCCGTAAGCGTCATATTGCTTTCGTCAATGTCGATAGCGCCGCTGCTGGTAGAGAAGTGGTCAACCTTATCCTTTGTACCTTTCAGAACCTTTTGGTTAACGGGTTCCTTCGTAACCTCGCTGCTGATTTCTTCACTGTCAACAAGTTCACCGTTAAGGTATTTTTCTTTTACAACGACCTTGCGTTCACCCTCAACACCCTTTTTCAGAACCTTTGTTTCGCCCTGATAAAGTTCATCGCTTTTTTCTGTTTCCGTTTTGTAGTCGATCTTCTCTGTTTTGGTAACAGTCTTGTATTCGACACCGTTAATGACGATTTCAAGACCGTCATAGATCTCCTCGTCTTCGTCGTTAACGATGGAATCCTCGTCACCGAGCTTGATGTCAAGATATTTAACGGCTGATGCTACGGTACCTGCGGGAACCTCATGAGTTGACTCCTTGCCTTTAAGATTCAGCGTTACTGTGTACCAGCGTGAAATTTTAATTTCCTCTTCGCCGCTTACCTTTTTCGCTGTACCCTTTGCAGAGAGGGAAACCGAATCATTCCGGCTGAGCGTCATACCGGCTGCCTTCAGCGCGTCGGAAACGGTGGTGTCACTGATCGTAACAGTCTTTTGGTTGTCTTCCTGCACTTCAACATTAAATGCACGAAGAATGGATATATTAACATTGTTTGAATCGCCGTTGGTACGAACGAGCTTATCGTTCTTGCCGAGAGAAATTCCCGAATTTTCAAGAATAATGTCGGTGTCGGGATTCATTGTATTGATAGTCATTGTATTTTCGCCGTCTGTAACGGTAACAGTTTTTGAGAGAGCCGCAACCGAAACTGCCGCTGTCAGGCAAACCGAACCCATAAGGGCAACCGATACTGCTTTTTTAACTCCTGTTGTAAAGCGATTATTGTTTTGACCGTTCATAAATTATCTCCTTCGACTTCGCCCGAACAATGCCGTGTTTTGTGCGGCTTATCGGGGGGTTTTTGGTTGATGAGGCTATTATAGACCGATTCAAAACAATTGTCAAAATTATGAAATCGAGATTTTTAGCTGATTTGCACATTTTTGATTCTTCAAAAGAAACGAACCGCGCCGTTTGATTCTCTTAAAGAATTATTCTTTCGGAATTTATGTGCAATTTATCAGAAATTCATAAAGTTACAATCCTGTTACCGCAAATTACACCTTTGTATCGACCTTTTCCGAAGGGATTCAACGAACATTTATGACGAAAAAACCGCATTGCAAAGCCATTTTATCCTTTTTTATCGTGTGATTTATCACCTCTTTGTTTCTTTTACAATTTGTAACAATTTTTTTCTGCGGAACAAAACTTCCGTCTGTATTTTCGTAATTTTTTGACGTTTTCGCTCACTTTTCAATCCTGTTTACCGACATAAAAAGCATTATTATTGCGCTTTTCGGCATCATTCCAATAAATGACAACCCATTTTCATTCACCATTCCTCACAAAACAACATTACAACCGTTTTTTAACAATTATAACAAACCTGAAACTAATTCATAATTCATAATTCATAATTAGCCCTGCGGGGAACCGTAAGAAATGTGCAGCCGTAAGTTGTGATGGAGATGATTCTTTATCCTTTATTCATTATTCTTGCTTGGAATAAAAAAATCCGGCTGACATATTTTAACAGGTCAGTCGGATTTTTGGCGATCGGGTTTTATTCGCTTTCGCATACGATCAGTTCTTCGGCATAAGGAAGCGTTTTGACATAATCGCAGAAAACGTGCCATTCATTGAGTTTATGGTTTTTACGGGCGTGATAAATTCCTATCAGATTTTCGTAATTCATTGTACAGGTTCGCATTTGATGATAACTTGACGGCAGGAATTGTATGATATTATACCACGCTTGTTTATCCTTGGTCGCAAGGAATTTTTGACGCAGCACTTCAAGGTAGTCAATGACCGCTTGCATATGCTTTTTGGTCTCGTCGTCCATACAATCACAGCTGAACTGCGACATATCAAACGGTGAGGATGTGATCTTATGCATTGTACTGGTGGAGTTCGCTACTGTGCCCACTTTATAGGTATCGTATTCCTTCCACCAGTAGAGCGGCGCGGTAATATCCATTGTTACGAAGATCTGACGAAGAAATTTTCTGTGGTCGCCGCCTGCCTTACGCAGTCTTACTGCCAAAGAAAGGTCATTTTCACCAAACACGAAATTACCGTTTTCGTCATAGCCGCTGTCCATTTTCGCCCAACTGTTCAGCGGATTTCTGGCGCCGCGCATTGCGTTTTCAAAATTCATTGCCTGCATATTTTTGATTGTCAGCATTGTTACTCTCCTGTATTATTTTTTTCTTTTCTGGAATTGATAGCAAAAGTGTGTTACTGTTCTGTCGGGCAAAAGCCGCTTGACAAATTTCAGTCCTTTCATTTTTGCTGATGGTATGATATAGAGTTTGCCGTTCATCAATCCGTCAATACCCTGTTCAGCAACGGTTTTACTGTCGAGCGGTGCGGTCGCAAACGAAACGTGAGCCACGGAATTAAATTCCGTATCAACGGGTCCGGGGCAAAGTGCCGCTATCCGGACACGGCTGTTTTTGCGTTTCAGCTCCTCATTAATAGCACCCGTAAGGCTTACGACATAATTTTTAGTGGCATAATAGGTCGCCATCAGAGGTCCTGAGAAAAAACCTGCAATCGAAGCGACATTTAAAATATATCCTTTATTTCGTTTCACAAAATCCTGCAAAAACAGTTTAGTAAGGATGTGAACAGCAGTAACATTAGTATCGATCATTTTCAGTTCGTCCTCAAGCGGTGTATCGATAAAACTGCCGCAAAGTCCGAAGCCTGCACAGTTCACCAACATTTGAATCTCATCATCATTCTGGAGAACCTCGTGAAGTTTTTTACATTCGTCGATATGCGACACATCACAGCGCACACAGCGCGCGTGTTTTCCCAGTTCCTTTTTCAGTTCCATCAGTTTATCCGCACGTCTTGCGACAAGGATCACGTCCCAGCCGCGGCTGACAAGACTTCTTGCAATATCTCTTCCGATTCCCGAACTTGCTCCCGTAACCAGTGCTTTCATTCTATTCCCTCCGATAGATCAAGATTGTAAACTTTTTCTGCGTTTTCCTTGGTGATTCTCAGTATTTCGTCAACATCGGTATTTTTGATCTCCGCTATTCTGGCAGCGGTATAGCAAATCATTGTTGAATCGTTTCTTTTACCTCTGAACGGCACGGGCGAAAGATACGGGCAGTCCGTTTCCAGCACCAGTCTGTCAAGCGGCAGTTCGGCGATCACTTCAACGGTTTTCCGTGCATTTTTAAACGTCACCACACCGCCCATTCCGATATACATACCAAGCTTCACGATCTCCCGTGACATTTCCACGCTTCCCGAAAAGCAATGCACGATTCCTTTCGGGCGATAGGTTTTCAGCATTTCGAGAATATCCCCGTGTGCCTCACGGTCGTGAATGACAACGGGCATAGAAAGTTCATCGGCAAGGCGTAATTGTGCGGCGAACACTTCTTTTTGCAGCTCTTTCGGCACATCATAATAATAATCAAGACCGATCTCACCGATCGCCACGGCTTTGGGATGGGCGGCAAGGCGGCGAATCGTTTCAATATCCTGAATACTGTTTTCGTTCAGACATTCGGGATGCAGACCGACGGCGGCATAGATATGACGGTAGGTACTGCCGTATTTTTCCGCCAGTTCAATGCCGAATTCGGATGTTGCAACCGTCGTGCCCTGATTGACGAAGCCGCACACGTCATTTTCAAAAAGACGGGTGATCACCTCATCACGGTCATCATCAAAAGCACGGTCATCATAATGCGAATGTGTATCAAAAATTCTGTTCATCAAACATTCTTTCCTTTTATTCTAAAATACCATATTAAATTATAAAATATTAGCTATATATTGTCAATCAAAGGAATTGTAAATTTTACCGTATCTTTGACGCATAAAGTCAAAGCCGTCAGAATTTTTTAAAAAAATTTTAAAAAATACTTGCAATTTTGGAAATGCTGTGTTATAATGATGAAGCTGTCGGAAATGACAGTGAAAATTCAATAGTCGGTGTCGATGACGTTGAGGGTCCACCCGTTCCCATACCGAACACGGAAGTTAAGCTCAATCGTGCCGAAGATACTTGGTGGGCGACT